>JAFTKI010000083.1 GCA_017453335.1 Clostridia bacterium | reverse complement strand
CAAAAATAGACAGCCGCACGTGAGCGGCTGCCTGTGATTGTAATGCGGTATCAAACTTTCTGTCCCCCTTTTAGGGGTTAAGCCTGTATTTGCCCCTTATAGGGGCTGTGCAAACCACCGGTTGAACCGGTGGTTTTGATTTTTTCCTTTTTGATAAAATATCCTTTCGCCCGTTCAAACAAAAAGGGCTGTATGAGTGGGTAGGTAAGGGAAGTTGGGAGATCGTCGAACAACTCGATCTTTTCGATCTCATTTTTCAGTTCGGGGTTGATTTCTGTAATATCCGCAAAATAGAGCATACCAAAGGTTTTGCTTTGATCCTGCGTGTTTTCAACAGTATAAACGCAGATCGGTTTCAGATTGAATTGAAGCGCACCTGTTTCCTCGAACAACTCACGCCGTGCCGCTTCGTCTATGGTTTCTCCCTGTTCACGATGACCACCGGGGATTTCGTATGTGTTACGCTCTTTATGTTTGCAAAACACCCATTTGTTCCGATAACGTGCGGAAATGACGGCATATTTCAGTTTGTCATCATCTACCGTGTCGTAAAATTGGACTGTTACTTTGGAATTCATTTGTTGTCTCCTTTTTGCTGTATAGGTCAATATACAATGTTTGCACAACTCTGTTTCAATGCAGTATATATTTCGTTTCTCATTGCGACTGTTGCATCGACCACGCTGTGTAAATATGTATCGCGTGTGCAGCACAATCTTTCTTTATCGCTCATGTGCGTATACAAGATTGCTCTTGATGAATTGACAATTGCTCCAAGCCCATCCGAATTGAAGCAAGGCAAGATATCTTGCGCTCCGCCGCCTTGCGCGCCATAACCCGGTACAAGAAAATAACTTTTTGGCATCATTTGACGCAAAGACACCGCATCTTCGGGGTAGGTAGCTCCAACCACGGCTCCGATAGAGGAATATCCATACTTACCTATAAACAAATCGGCTTGTTCTGCTACATATTTTGCGATGCTTTGGCTAACGGTCAAGCCTGTATTTGTTATGATATCTTGAATTTCCCCGGAGCTTGTGTTTGAGGTTTTTACCAATACGAAGATTCCTTTGTTATAGTTTGTGCATATGTCAACAAAAGGTCGCAGACTTTCACTACCCAGAAATGGTGTGACGGTTAAGAAATCCGCATTGATTGAGGGAACGAGAGAACCGTCAAGTAATTCAACTTTCCCAAGATGTCCATCGGCGTATGCCTGCGCTGTGTTACCGATGTCATTGCGTTTGGCATCTTCAATGACGACCAATCCCTTAGATTTCGCATAAGCGACGGTTTTTTCAAACGCCGCAACGCCGTGGGACCCGTATTTTTCATAGAATGCCATTTGCGGTTTTACAGCGGGAACAAGGGGCGAAATTGCATCTATAATATCACTGTTAAACGCATAAATCATGTCAGCAACCGCATCGAAAGGATTGCTTTGGGTTACATTCATTTTATAGCATGCGGGAATCTTACGAATATCGGGATCCAGCCCGATAACGGATGGATTTTTTGTTTTTATAATGTTTTCAATCAAGTGATCAACCGTATTCATGCCTTATTCTCCTTTGTAGCGCCGCAGATATTCCTTGAATGTCTCATAATGCTCATTGGCGGAAATTACACCGTTTTCGATGGCTTTGATAATATCGTCGGCGGTTACAATAGAATGAATTTTTACGCCGTATTTTCGTTCGATTACATGTCTGGCTGATAGCATTGATTGATCGGACCGCTCCATTCGATCAACGGAGACAACAATATCAGAGGGATATTTTTTTACTTTGGATTTGATACGTTCAAGAGCGGAGCAAAGCGTGTTTCCCGATGTAAATGCATCTGTGATCAGTGTGATTTCACCGGCCTTGAATGCAGAATTTTCAATATTGTAGTCAACACAATGGGAAGAATCGATCCCGTATTTATTAAACAGTGTCATGCCGGTTGCAATTACAAGAGGGATTTCTCGGTTGTCTATACCGATGAGGCAATTGGTTTCGATATTGTATTCTCTGATACACTCGGCATAAAACTCTCCCATCTTTGACATTTGGCTTCCCGTAAGATTGTAACCACTATGAATCAGATACGGTGAGCATCTGCCGCTTTTTAACGTGAATTCTCCAAAACGTAACATCCCGTTATTCACCATAAAACGAATAAATCGCTCTTTGTAGTTCAATATACCGAGTCGATAATTAAACAGCTCATCCATCGTGATACCAAAGTAACGTGCAATCGCAGGTAAAATCGAGATATCGGGAGAGGAAATATGATTTTCCCATTTGCTTACCGTTTGTGACGAAACCGACAATGCTTCAGCCAACTGTGTTTGCGTGATGTGCTTGTTTTTGCGCAATAACCGTATTTTATCGCCAATCAACATTTGATTATCCTCCGTTTTTACTGTACTTCGATTATAACCTATATGCGGGCGCTTTTCAACCAATTGGTTGGAGAGTTTTGTACAACTATATGGAGAAAACGTGATATTACGATTGTATTTTTTCTTCTGTCTCGATTTTCTTGATGCTGTCCTCCCTCAGCGTTTTGCGCAGGTCCCTCGTCCATTCCGACCACTCGCAGTTTTGCTCACCGTAGGTGAGATTTTCGGTGTATTCGCGCTCGATCCATGTGGAGATCGGGGCTTCGTTGTGTGAGAGGACTCCCTCCAAGTTGTCTAGTGCTTTGTACAGCTTTGCCTCGGGCGTTTGCATCTCGTTCATTTCGGCAAACAGTGCTTGCAGGTCCTGTTTCATATCGGCGGGGAGCATCGATAACAGGTGAATGACTGCAAGGTCTTCCTCGGCTTCGTGCTGTTCGGTCTTCCAAAAAGACGGAATATCGCCTGTGATCGCCTCGCCGAAATCGTGGATCAGGCACATTTTGATCACCTTGTTGATATCCAGTTCGGGATATTCATCGGCACAGAGCATTGCCATGACAGAGAGGCGCCAGGAATGCTCGGCAACGCTCTCCTGCCGTCCCTCGGACGACCACGAATGGCGTGTGTTGCATTTCAGCTTTTCGATCTTAGTGAGAAAATTGATGTATTGCCTTTGATCCATGCTTGGGGTCTCCTTTGTGTTATTTATAGGTATTCCACCTCAAGCAATATGGTAGCCTGTGGTGAAAAGTCGGTTGTGACGTGAATTTTGTTGCCGCAAAGGGTACCCTTGGCACCTGTCAGGTGAAATTGGCGGCAAGCCTTGGGAAGCGTAATATCAAAATCGAATATGGGATCGATCGATAGGTTTTGGAAAAGAACGGTGTGAGCGTTCTTTCGCGCGGCACAAACAGAATACAGGTTCGCATAACCGATGCTTGCGGGGTAGGGCGTGTCAAAAAATGCTTGCAGTTGGTTGCCTCTTGCATACGAGCAATACAGGGCAGAGGCTTCGCCCACGGAAAACGCATCAAAGTTGAGGATCAAAAAGTTCTTGTATTCAAAGCTTGCCGCAACGCCCGTATCAAAGCGACTTTTGACGATTGCCTGATCATGGAGCTTTAAGCTACAAAAGCTTGCTTCCCGATCGGTATTTTGAAGCAGAACCCGATTCTCCCCGAAAATTTCAAACATAGGGGTGTCGGTTGCTTCTCCCGGCTCAAAGCCCGCGTCGATGCCTTTTTCCTTCAGGATCAGCGCAGCCGTGCGGTCAAGCACAATTTTTTGGTTGAAATTGTCTAAATACAGCGCATCGTCGCCGAATACCACCGCGCAAGTGTTCTCCCCCTCATAGGAAACGGGGATGGCGTGACAGGCAAGCATGGCGGCTGCCTTTGAAAAATAGGTTCGCATGATCGGCTTTTCTCCGACAAACTCATCGGGCAGGATCGCATCCGTGATCCGATGCGGCGGACGGTAAACCCGAATACCGCACGGTGTTGTATTTTGGAATGCCGTTTCGATCTTTTCGTACAAGGGGATATTTCGGGTATGAATTTTGAGATATTGCGTTTCGTATTCGGGCAAGGAATAGTAATCAAACAAATATTTCAGGCTTTTCACGCCCGATGCATGCATGGCAAGATCGAAGTTTTCAATCAACATCGCAGGCGTATGGTAAGAGGGACGGGGATAGGAATCGGCCTCCGCAAAAAATTCAACGTTGGCTTGTTTGCTCCACGCGATTTGATTCCGTGCGTTCTCTATGACGGCGGAAAGCCGTTGCCCGGGGAAGCGGTTTCTGTTGGGGGCTACCCAGTAGGGGGCTCCTGTCAGGCGGAAAAAGGGATGTGTGCCGCCCGCAAGAATTTTTGAAAGCTCGATGGGGTCTGTGCCCTCAATATCCCACGATGTATATCCCGCGCACAATCCGATGCGGATAGCGGGGTCGATTTTGTCCACCTCGTGCCGAACCTTTTGGCAAAAGGTTCGCATCGTGTTGCCCATGATACGAAACCACGCATCGCGCAATTCGTTCTTTTTACCCGTAAACAGTTTTGTCGGATCCTCTATTTTCCCGATCGCATCCTCCAACAGCTTGATATGCCGTTTGCAGAAGCAACCGATCCCGGGGCGCACGGAAAGGCAAAGATCGTCATCCAGCATGATCAATGCGGGGGAGAGCTTTGCAATATCCCGAACCCACGCAAGATACGCTTCGGTGAAATTCGGATCTTCGGGGCAAAAGGCATCGGCTTCACGGGAAACTCCTGTAACCGAGCGCAGTCTTGTCCAACCGCACTTCCCATAGGAAATGGGTTCGCCGAATCCGAACGCTTGAATCCAAACGCCCGTTTCAAAGCCGTGATCCTCGAAAAAACGGAGATTTTCGCAGAGGTGTTCTAAGTGATCACCGCGGTCGAACAGCGATGCTCTGTCAAGGGCGATCCAGATACGGGACGCCTTAGCATCTTTCGCTTGGTTCAAAACCGTATTCCGTGTAGTTTCGTTCAAATTGGAATTTAATATGGGAATATCGGGATTGAGCATGGCTTTTTCTCCTTGAATTTGAATTTACCGCTCTTCTATCTGTGCCGCGGTCTTTTTTCGTTTGGTTTATTCCAATGTGCTGACCAGCTCGTCAAGCTCCTTGCGCTTTTTGGGGCGCAGAGAATCGTCCTCCTTGGCATATCCCAGCGTGATCACCAATCTTGCGGCACCCTCCAAGCGGCAGGCGTTGCGGATCTTTGCATCATCCAGCCATCCCAGAATACACGAGCCAAGCCCCTGTGCGGCGGCTTCTGCCGTGATATACGCTGCCAGAATTCCGATATCGATGGAACGATAATCAATTCCTTTCAGCTTGGCTCCCAATGCTGCCGAGGCAACGTACGGCTTCTCGGAGATCACCAAAAGGATCGGCGCATCCGAGGCAAATTTGTTCATTCCCATTCCTTGCACCGCTTTTGCCACCTGTCGGGCGGTCTCTCCCCGACAAACGGTGATGTGGTAGGGTTGACCGTTGCAGGTAGAGGGAGCAAGACGGGCAGAGGACAGAATGCTTGCCAGCTTTTCCTCTTCTACGGTGCGGTCGGCGTTGTAAGCTCTGCAGGATTGCCGTGCTTGTGCGATCTCGGTAAAATTCATAGTTCTGATCTCCGTTTCTTTTGATCTGTAAGTGTATTATACCACACCTTACAGGAGCGTGTCAATCAATTTTTCGTTTGGCTCTTGCCGAATCGGAAAAAGTGTGATACAATAAGAAAAAGTAAGAAAAACACGGGAATGTTGGGCGTGTTTGGAGGGAGATATCATGCAAAAAAGACCGATCATCATACAGGGAGCCTTGCAGAGCGAGATCGACCTGCTTTTGGAAGCCTTTACGCCGCACACAAAACGCGAGATCGGCGGTTTTCTGTTTTACGAATGTGACTATCGGGGAACTCCTGTTGTGATCTCAAAGACCAAAATGGGCGAGGTCTGTGCCGCGATCGCCACCACCTTGGCGATCGAACATTACCGTCCTGCGTGGATCCTCAACCAAGGAACTGCAGGCGCGCTTGCAAAGGATCTTCACACGGGTGACGTGATCGTGGGGGATCGGGTTGTCTATCTTTCGCAATTTGCCACGAAGCGGGACAAAGAAGAGGATCGCTTGAATCCTTGGAAATCAGGAGAATACCGTACGCTTGACGGGGAGCGCATTTCGCTCAAAACCGATGAGCGTTTGTTTGCATGGCTGAAGTCGCTTTCCTTTTCCGTAAAGGGAAGCTTGCGCTATGGAACGTTGGGGAGCGGTGACGTTTGGACCACGGAGAGAGAGCAGATCAACGCTTATCACGAGCGTTTTGAGATACTTTGCGAGTCAATGGAATGTACGGGTGTTTACATGGCGGCAAACAGCCAAGGTGTGCCTGCCGTGTCGGTGCGTGTGATCTCCAATAACGAGCTGTTGGGGGAGAGCTATCTTCCCGAAAGCGGAAAGATAGCGGAGTGCTGTGCAAAATTTCCGGTGGATGCGTGGATCGATCTTGGCGAAAAGACTCCGTTTTAAGGTGCTTGATCAAAAAATGGCGTAACGCTCTTGTAAAATTGACGGAACTATGATATACTGATTGGGAATTTGAAAAGGACGGTAGTAACATGGGAAAATTTGACGGTATACTGATCGTTTCGGATCTGGATGGAACACTGTTGAATAACAAGTCGCAGATCTCGCAAAGGAATCGGGATGCGATTGCGTATTTTGAGCGCGAAGGTGGACATTTCACTTATATTTCGGGGCGTGTGGCGCGGTGTATGGCACCCATTTTGCAAAAAATGACACCGCCGATCCCCGTGGGTAGCAACAATGGCATGGTATATGACCCGCACGCGGGGGAATGGGTGGATTTTGAGGCGATGACGCTTGACGTGCTTCCACTGGTGGAGGATATTTTAGCACAGCATCCCGATGCGGGACTGATCGTGATGGGAAAGCAACATATTTATTTTTCCAAACCGGATCCTATTTCCGAACACTTCCAAAAGGTTGTTGGCTTGCCTGACCGTTTTGATTGGATTACCGATATCAAGGAGCCTTTTTGCAAGGTGTTGTTTACCTATCCTGCGGATCGTTTTGAGGAGCTTCGTGCGGCTGTGGATGCTCACCCTATTTCGGTTCATTATGAATTGGTTCGCTCCGATCCCCAATATTATGAGATCATGCCAAAGGGCTGTAACAAGGGGCGTGCGCTGCAACGCTTGGCGGCGTATCTTGGGATTGATCCCGAACGCACGATCGCGGTGGGCGACAATGAGAACGATATGTCGATGTTCCGCGCGGCAAAGCTGGGGATTGCGGTGGCAAACGCTTCGGATGCGGCAAAGTCGGCGGCTGACATGGTGCTGGACGTGACGAACGAGGACGGTGCGATCGCGGCGATCATCGAGCGGCTGGACAGCGGAAGGCTGGTGCTTTGAAATGGGAAAATTTGATGGGATTCTGATGGTGTCCGATCTGGACGGAACCCTTCTTTGCACCGATAAATCGATCTCGGCAAAAAATCTGGAAGCGATTGCGCATTTTGAAGCCGAGGGAGGACTTTTTTCCTTTGTTACGGGACGCCCTCCCATCGCAATGTCTCCCGTATTGGAGCAGCTTCGTCCCAAGATTCCGTTTGGCTGTTTGAACGGCGGCGGTGTATACGACCATGAGAATCAGCGCTTTATCGAGCGCACCTTGCTCTCGCGCGAGGCTTTCTCGCTGGTGGAGTACGTCGAAAAAGTGATCCCCACGGCGGGCTTTGAGTTCGTGACCTTTGAAACCAGCTATCTGTACAGAAGCAACTCCGTGACCGAGGAATTGCGCCGCTTTGAGCGATTGCCCGATAACTACGTGGATTCCTTTGATATCCCGGGGAATTTGTGCAAGATCCTGATTGGTGAAACGAGTGAGCGGATGCCTGCCTTGATGGAGGCGATGCGTGTGCATCCCGACAGCGAAAAGTATACGATGCTGCGTACGGCAGAGGAATATTACGAGATCATGCCCCGTGGCTGTCACAAGGGAAAATCACTGCTGGCACTTGCCAAGCATCTGAAGATCGACATTTCCAAAACGATTGCCGTGGGAGATAACAGCAACGATGCCGCAATGCTTTCTGTGGCGGGACTCGGAATTGCCGTGGCAAATGCCAATGAGGATGCGAAGGCTGCGGCGGACGTAACTCTTACTGTCACAAATGATGAGGGAGCGATTGCCAATATCGTAGAAAGATTGGAAGCGGGAACGCTTTCTCTCTGATCCCGAATTTGCAAAAAATGCCGATCTTTTTACAAAATACGCAAAAGTACTTGAAAACGGCATTTTTTTGTGATATACTGTCAGTACACGGGAAACCCGTGAATCTACAAAAGAATAGCGCAGTTCGTCGGGACTTGCTCCCGAAACCGTGCGGGTTATTGGATTCGTACGGGGGTCAGGAAATCGCGGTGCAAATCCGCGGCAACAGCCATTACCGTAACTAAGCCACGTGCTTTCAAGTCGGAATGCTGACCGTTCTGTGTGCCAAAAAAGACTCTTTGGGCAAATGGGGGAGCGGCGGCAAGCGATACGGGCAGGGTATCTGTTTTTTGCATGCAAGCACTCCTTGAAGGAGTGCTTTTTTGTATCCTTTTGTGAAATCAGAAAGGATAAAAATGATGAAAAACTTAAGAAAACTGTCAACGATACTCCTGATGCTTTTGATGATCACGTCTCTTTTGCTGACCGCAGTTGCTTGCGGTGACGACGCGGAACAGCCTGCTGTTGAGAACGGCGGAAGTGATGTCGGAAATGAAAATGGCGAAAATAATGCAAACAATGAAAACCAAGCCCCCGAGAAAAGTGACGCCGAAAAGGTTTGGGACACTGCTACTTGGAAAGAAAACAAGGAATTCGGAACAGGCTCCAAAACGGTCTACGCTGTTGTGAAATATCAAGAATTTTCGGTGACCTTCACCGTGAAGACCGATGCCGAGATGCTGGGTGACGCACTTCTGGCACACGGCTTGATCGCCGGCGAGGAGGGTGCTTACGGCTTGTATGTGAAGACCGTAAACGGTATTCTTGCCGACTACGATATCGACCAAAGCTACTGGGCGCTCAAGCAAAACGGAGCCGATCTGATGACGGGCGTTGATTCTACTCCCGTTGTAGACGGTGCAAGCTATGAACTCGTCTACACCAAATAAACCGTCAAGCTCACGAAGAGGCTTCAGGCTTCTGTTTGAGCTGGTGCTGTTTGCCATTCTTGCCGACCTGATGTTCTGCTCCAAGATTATTATGGAGGCTTTTCCCAACATTCACCTGCTCGGAATGTTGACCATGGCATACACGCTGGTCTTTCGTGTCAAGGCGTTGATCCCGATCTACATCTACGTTTTGCTCAACGGGCTGTACGCAGGCTTTGATCTGTGGTGGATGCCGTATCTCTATATCTGGACGATCCTGTGGGCGTTGACGATGCTTCTGCCAAAGCGGATGCCGCGGGCGGTTTGTGCTGTTGTGTACCCGCTATTGTGTGGGTTGCACGGCTTTGCCTTTGGAATTCTGTACGCGCCCGCACAGGCGTTGATGTTTGGTTACGATCTGGAAACCGTGTGGCTTTGGATCATGGCGGGCTTCCCGTTTGACATGATCCACGGCATCAGCAATATTGTGGTTGGTTTGTTGATCCTTCCGTTTACGGAGCTGATGCGAAAGCTGCTCAAGCGCACAAATTTATATTAAAAATGAAGCGCCCCGAACAAGTGCTTGTTCGGGGCGCTGTTCTGTTATTTGGAAAGGCGTAATTGTTTAAGATGTTGCTTGTGTTCGTCGCTCACGCGGTAGCTTTCCACCGCTTTTTGAATGGTTTTTGCGTGTATCCACGGAGAAAGCCTTTTTTGCTCCAGATAGGGCAGTGTACTGTCGTATTGCTTCGCTAGGGCGGTGGCAAAATACCAGGCGATCATCATGTTTACATAGTATTCCTCCGATTTGATCGCGGCAACTCGGTCGAGATGCTTCGGATCAAACGCATCCTCCAAAAAGTGAACCATCAGCATCTCGATCGCAAAGCGGACGGTATACGGATGCGCCGAATCAAGCCATTCGTTGATCTTTGGCAGGAGCTTTTCACGTTGCTTGGCAAAAGCGACGGGGCGCAACGAGTCACAGGTCGCCCAGCTGTCGATGTATGGGAGAATCCGCTCGACCTCGGCAAGCGCTATGTCAAAATCACGGATTTTTGAGATCCAAAAAACGTGCAGATAATTCTCCTCCAGATAAAAATGGGGAAGATCGGCAAGAAAATGCGCGACCTCTTGCCCGTCAAGCTCACGCAGAATTTTGCGTAGGCGGGGGACTCGCACGCCGATGATGCGGTTGGGATCGATCGTGGGAAGCAAAGATGCCGCAAAGGTGCGGTAATTTTCCTCACGCTCGTTCAATAACCGTTCCCGAATGCCGCTTGCCATCTTTTTTGTTCTCCTTTTTTGTGTTAATTAAGAAAAGTATAGCACCTTTGACCGCTTTTTTCAAGAGACAGCGATCCGAATCTGCAAAAAATACTTGACAGAATCGTTTTTTTATGGTATACTGAGCGTCCGCTTTGCGAAAGTTGCTCAAAAAAGGAGACGATCTTTTGAAGCTTGATTTTTTGTTTTTTATGAATAGCATTCTGCTTGGTTTGGGATTGGCAATGGATGCCTTTTCGGTCTCGCTTGCAAACGGACTTGGGGAACCGAGGATGAAAATGCGAAAAATGTGTGCTGTTGCAGGCGTTTTCGGCGTGTTTCAGGGCCTTATGCCGCTGATCGGTTGGGTATGTGTACATACTTTTGTTCAATATTTTCAAGCCTTTGAAAAATTCATCCCGTGGATCGCGTTGGCTCTGCTCGGCTTTATCGGCGGCAAGATGCTGTACGAGGGGATTACCTCCAAGGAGTGTGAGGGCGGCACGGAATGCCTTGGACTTTGGGCGTTGATCGTGCAGGGAATTGCCACCTCGATCGATGCGTTGTCGGTTGGCTTCACCATTGCCGATTACGATGGGTTTGCCGCAACGATTGCTGCTGTCGTGATTGCGCTGGTCACTTTTATCACTTGTCTGCTGGGAATTTACATCGGCAAAAAGGCAGGAACAAAGCTCGCTGGTAAGGCGGGAATTTTCGGCGGTGTGATCCTGATCGCCATCGGATTGGAAATTTTTATTACAAGTATGATCTGAACGAAGAGTCGGACGATCGGCTTGTGTTGCTGAAAACACGAACCGATCGTCCGATTTTTTATTCGAGGTCGATCATGACCACCTCGGGGGTGTTGAAAATACGCGGGATCCATGTGTGATTGCCAAGACCGCGGCTGATCACACAGCGATTTTCCAGCACACCTGCCGTATATTTCGGGAAAATTCCTTGCCCCGGGGCATACGCTCCTTGACCAAACAATCGCCATTGCCCGCCGTGTGCGTGTCCGCAAACGGTCAATTCGATATTGGTAGGTTTGATGTGAGGCATAAAGTATTCGGGATGGTGGCACAGCAGAATACGGTAGCCCGATTGCTTGGAAAACTGCTTGAGTATCTCGGCGTTCGGCGCGTTGACCTTGCCGTTGATTCCCGAGGTCAGACCGCACAGGGTGATATCGCCAACCGATGCACATTCATTGTCCAAAAGGACCGCACCTGTTTTTGCGATGCGTTCCTTGATTTCCTTGGAAAGTGGAATCGGTGTGGGATGACGCCACGGGTTGCCCCTGTGGTAGCAGGCAAGCTCGTGATTGCCAAGCGAATAATAAGTAGGGGCTATCTGCGCCGCCGCTTCCAAAAATTCATAAGCGTTTTCGTCGCTCCCGCGAAGTCCCTCGTCATCGGTCAGGTCTCCCGGGATCAGAATCAGATCGGGGGCTTCTTGCTTCAGAATCTTCAAGGTTTCATCATGCGCCATGCCGTGCAGATCGGAGGCGACCGCCAAACGAAGCTTTCGTCCGCTTGCAGGAATTTGGTAGCGTGTGGTTTTTATCTGCATCGTGATCCTTCCTTTTCTTTTTTGAATCGTATAATACAACAGCAACAGTGCCGAGCAGGCAAGAAATGCGCCCAGCATATCCAAGCCGATGTCCAACCACTGTGTGGCGCGGTTGGCGGTGAAATATTGGTGGATCTCATCGGTGATCGCACAGATCAGTGTCGCAGCAAGCGATGCAAAATAACGACGGAGCGGGGAACCGTTCCAGGTGAGCAAAAGTGCCAGAATGAGCGCTCCCAAGCTTCCAAACTCGCCGATATGTGCCAGCTTGCGGACGGTTGGATGCATTTCGGTGACGATCTTTTGTTGTTCCTCATGAGTCTTTTGATCAAAATCGCTGATCACGATATCGGCAATATGGTAGGTAACGCCCTCGCTGACCTGATTTGAGGTTGCCCCCGGCTGGGACGACATTTGAAAGATCAGAAGCAGATTCAGCGCGATCAATATACACAAAAGAATTCGTACAGGGTATAGAATTTGTTTTTTCATATCTTTTTTTGCGGTCGGAAGATGCGCGGCCGCAATCCTTTACAAAAACATCATATCATAATTGGTTCCAAAAATCAAGTGCTTTTTCCAACTTCCCTTATCCGCAGAACAGGAGAAGTGCCAGCCAAAGAACGATATCGGAGCTTTGCTCGGTTTGCGAGAGCAAAAGGATCAGACCAAGCAAAAGAAGCTCCTCAAAGCCAAGCCCGTGTGAGAGCGGGAGTCCTTTGCCAAGTCCGCCGAAAAAGCTTGAAACGGGCAATGCCGAAGAGGATTCCTCCTTTTGGGGCGGCGGTTCCGGTTCGTTCCTTTTCGTTTCCGTTACAGGCTCCTTCACCTCGGGGAGTGTCGGCTTTGCCACCTCCACGCGGCGTACCTCTGCCGGTGGGGTGAAATGCTCGCGCGGCGCGGGTTTTGTGCTTGGAAATATCGGCTTTTGCTCCGAAAATGCACATCCGCTGTAATTTTCGGGGATCTGTATGGCTTTTGAATTGTGATAACGGGAATACATCGCGCGCCTCCTTATTTCAGCTGTTGAAACACATGACCCAGCGTGGCAATGCGGAGCATAGTATCAATGGCGTCACAGCGATTTTTGGATAAAAAGGGCTTGAGTGATAAGAGAAGCTGATCGCGCGAACGATCACGGTCGTTGGACGGTGCGGTTTCTTCCTTTTTGCTCTCTGCGGCAGGCGGTGCGGAAATGTTACCCATGATCGGCTTGAGCGTGGCAATGATCTCGGGCAGCTTTTCCATCATTTCGGGATTTGAGAGCAGAGAAGAAAGCCCGTCGGCGGATACAGATGCCGCAGCGGGGACACTTTCTGCCAAGGCTTGATTGTTCCCGTTTTTTCCTCCCGACAGATTACCGATCACCGTGCCGAGCGTGCGCAAAAGCTCGGGATTGGAAAGCAATCCCTCCAGTCCTTGCGAACCGTTGGATTCGGGCGCGCTACCGCTCTTGTTCTGCTCCTCGCTCATGGTAATTCTCTCCCTTCATAAGCATTATTGCCTTTTCTTGTTCTGCCGATAATCGGCGTAGATCTGATTGAGTTGCTTCAGATCCTCTTCGGTAGCACCGCCGAGCGCTTGACGGATGCTTTGGATATTGTTGGGATTCAGTCCCAATGCCGAAGGATCAATTCCCGATTCAGCGGCGATCGATCGAATCAACGCGCTCAACTGATCGTCGTCCATTTGAAGTAAACGGTCTAATTTCTTGCGGTCAAGCTGCATGTGATAAACTCCTTTCCACGTGGCAAGTTGCCCTCGAGAACAGTTTATGCGCGGCGCGGAGAAGGGTGAGAATCTTGAAAAAGTTTTGCCAAGCGGTAGACAAAAGGACGGTTTTATGCTATACTATTGAGCAGTAGGCTTTTGGAGGAGAAACGATCCGAAAGCAACCTGCCTTTTGGGAGGAGAATGAGTTGGAGCTTTTAATTTTTTCGGATTCACACGGCAAGCCCGATGCCATGCGTGAGGCAATTTCCAGACAGGTGCGCCGTCCCGACGGAGTTCTGTTTTTGGGGGACGGTGTGCGTGATGCGGAGCTTTTGGAGCAAGACATTCCGTGGTATATGGTAAGGGGAAATTGCGATTGGTTCGGCGGTGAGCGTCCCGATGAGATCGTGATGGCGCTGGAGGGGCACACGCTTCTTTTGACACACGGACATCGCTATTCGGTCAAAAGCGGCCTTGGCGCGCTGCTTTCTCATGCGGCGGAGGTCGGGGCAGACGTTGTGGTATACGGACACACGCACACGCCCGATCTTCAAATCGTGGATACGGGAGAGGTCGTTTCGGGTAAACCTTTGGAAAAACCGATTTATCTCTTCAATCCGGGGAGTATCGGCTCTTTTTCGCGCCAATTCGGAACGCTTACCTTGCGTCCCGATTGCGTTTTTTTCTCACACGGAACGCTTTAAACCGTAAAAAAAGAAGCACCCGAAGGTGCTTCTGAGTCAAAATTGATTAAACCGTTTCTTCAACGGAGGCGTTTTCTTCGGCTTCCGCCAGCGCACTTTCATAAGCCGCGATCACTGCGCTTTCCAGCATCCCACGGAACTGTGCGTTGATGGGATGTACGATGTCGCGGTAGGTCTCGTCGGGGTTTTTGCGGCTGGGCATTACGATAAAGAATTTGTCGCGTGCATTGATAACCTTAATGTCGTGTACTGCAAGCTGTCCGTCAAACGTAACCGAAACGACAGCCTTCATGGGACCCTCGTCAAAAAGCTTTCTTACTTTGATATCTGTGATTTGCATAGAACTGTTCCTCCGTTTGATAAATTACTTTTGGTGTTGTATTTATTATAAAATATTTTTGTGATGATTATTCAATGATTTTCGCATATTTTTGTGAATTTCAAATGCGTCTGTTAAGAAAAAAGAAGAAAAAAGTCGATCTTTGGTTACAGAGTTTATTTTGAGTTTATAATGAGAATCCAACGATAAAGGTTTTATGATACAGAAGATTTTGTGAAGGGAGATGGGATAGTGTCGATCGAAAATACACACTTTGGTGCCAAGCGGATCGCCGACATGATGCAAGACTGCAAGAGCATTTATTTTATCGGGATCGGTGGGATCAGTATGGCGGCGCTGGCAGAGCTTTCGCTGGCACGCGGCTTGAGGGTTGGCGGCTCGGATCGCACGCCGTCTGCACTGACCGCTCGATTGCAGGACATGGGTGCAGCTGTTTTTATCGGTCACCGCGCCGAGCAGGTAACGGGCTATGATGCCGTGGTATACACCGTTGCGATCGGCGAGGACAATCCCGAATATGTAGCGGCGAAACGTGACGGAAAGCCGTTGGTTTCCCGCGCCGATTATCTGGGCTATCTGATGACCGACTTCAAGCAACGGATCGGTGTTTCGGGGATGCACGGAAAAAGCACCTGCACGGCGATGTGTACCGAGATTTTGCTTTGCGCGTCCGATCCCACCGTTTTGTGCGGTGCGCAACTGCCTGCACTGAACGATTCTCCTTGCCGTATCGGTTCCGAACGGGAGCATTTCTTGTTTGAAGCCTGCGAATATATGGATTCCTTCTTGGATTTCAATCCCACGCTGGCGGTGATCCTGAACGTTACGATGGATCACGTAGACTATTTCCACAGCATGGAGCAGGTTCGCCAATCGTTTTTGCACTTTGCCGAGCGCACCGACGGCGGTCGGGTGCTATACAATGCCGACGATGCCGAAACGGTTCTCGCCCTGGAGCCTTTCGGGGGCGAAAAGATTGGGTTTGGCTTGCGTGAGAATGCCGAATTTACGGCAAAGAATATTGCACAACAGGGAAATAAGATCGCCTTTGATTTTTGCCGCAGAGGGGAGATGCTTTGCCGCGTGAGCTTGTGTGCCTCGGGGAGGCATAGTGTTTATAATGCCTTGGCGGCGGCGAGCGCTTGCTTTTTGTGCGGAATTTCCCCCGAACGGATCGCGCAGGGCTTGATGAGCTACAAGGGCGCACACCGACGCATGGAGCGCAAGGGAATTCTTCCGTCGGGGGCTGTGGTGTACGATGATTACGGACACCATCCCGACGAGATCCGCGCAACGCTTGCGGGCGCACGCACGATGGGATACCGCCGTCTTTTGTGTGCTTATCAGCCGCATACTTACAGCCGAACGGCAGGACTTTTTAAAGAGTTTTCCAAAGCGTTCGGGGATGCCGATCGCGTGTATCTGGTCGATATCTATGCGGCGCGTGAGCAGAATATTTACGGCGTCAGCTCCGATATGCTTGCAAAAGAGATCGGAGAGAAAGCTGTTTCGTGCGGTACGTTTGACGGCTTGGCAACAGCAATTGTGAGAGAAGCAAAAGAGGGAGACCTGGTGATCGTGATGGGCGCGGGTGATATTTTCCGCGTTTACGGTCTCTTGGATTTGTCTCAAACCAACGAATAAATTTCTTTCATACACCCGGGAACAACCCTTCTCGGGTGTGCTTTATTTTGGAAAACGGTGGATTTTGGGTTTGTTATTGACAAATCCTTGGGAACGTGGTACAATATAAAATACAACATATAATCAATCAACCGCTTGAGCGGTTTTGCGGCGTGACCGAACGGGCGCGGCGCGATATTGGAGGAAAAACATGAAAAAAAGAGGATTGTGGCTGCTGCCGTTCTGCCTGCTGCTTCTGTGCTTGCTATTAACGGCTTGCTCGGATTCAACGGATGACACAGAGCCTGATGGCGGCAACGATGCGCCAAGCAACAGCACACAACAACAGGAAAAGCCTTCCCATCTTCATTCCTATACTGTAAACAACGTTTGTGAGCATTGCGGTGCCGAATATCAGGATGACGGCTTGGAATACCTGGAATGCTCGGAGGGATATGCCGTGATCCGCTATGTCGGTGCGTCACCGACGGTGAATATCCCCGAAAAATATCAGGGACGCCCCGTGGTACGGATCGATACGGGAGCCTTCAGCTACCGAAACGGGATCACGTCGGTTTGGATTCCCAACAGCGTGACCACGATCGAGGAATCGGCGTTTATGGGTTGTGTGGGACTTTTGGAGGTTACCTTCTCGGAGTCCCTGGTCAGTATCGGAGAAAAGGCGTTTGCCGGCTGTACGAGCTTGCCGAAAATCACGCTCCCCGGAAGCTTGAAAACCATGGGAAACAATGCGTTTTCTCAATGTGCGGCTCTTACGGAGCTGGTTTTGGATGACGGCTTGGAAAGCATCGGAAAATATGCTTTCCGAAATTGCAGAAAATTGCAGTCGGTCAAGCTGTCCAATTCAATGACCGAGATTCCCGAAAGCGCGTTTGAAAACTGCGGGCATCTGAAGTCGATGACGATTCCGAGCAGTGTGAAAACGATCGGTAAATTGGCGTTTGCCAACTGCGATGATATGACCACGCTTGTCATGTCCGAGGGTGTGGAAAAGCTTGAACAGTATGCGTTCAGTTATTGCTCGGCACTCAGAGATGTTACCATGCCCAAAACGATGAAGCTGATCGAGACTTATGCGTTTTTGAATTGTGAGAACATTGAAAGAGTACATATTACCGACATCACCGCATGGTGCAGCATCGTGTTCCAATCCAACGTTTCCAATCCATTGTACTATGCCGACGGTCTTTGCTCCGATGGCGAGATGATGACGCATATTACCATCCCCGAGGAATGCAAAGAGATCAAGGCGTTTGCGTTCTATAATTACGACACACTTATCAGCCTGTCCTTGCCCGATACGCTGGAAAAGATCGGAAATTACGCATTTACCTCATGTAATTCGCTGACCTCTCTTTACTTTGGCAAGGGATTGAAGAGTGTGGGAGTGCAGGCGTTGTACGATTGTAAGGATCTCGAAAAGATTTACTATTCGGGAACGGTAAACACATGGAAAAACATTGAATTTAAGAAAGGCAATGAAGTATCTGCCAAGGTACAGGTTGTCTTGCAACCCCGATAAACGAAAGGAGATTTTAGTATGCCATCGATTGAAAGCTATAAGGTGAAAACCAAACGGAAGAATCTGTTTTTGCGTGTCTCCAAGGGACACTTTGCAACCAGCCACAGCCATATCAATTATTATATTGATGTAACAACGCAAAAGAGCCGTCTTTCCGAGGCGAAAGCTGTTGCCGGAGAACTGGTTTCTTATTACACACAAAATACGGTCGTGGATACCGTTCTTTGCTTGGACGGCACCGAGGTGATCGGAACCTGTCTTGCAAACGAGCTGACCAAGGGCGATTATTTGAATATGAACGCGCATCAGACTATTTACGTGGCAACTCCCGAGCATACCACGGGCAGTCAGCTGATCTTCCACGACAACATTGTTCCGATGATCGAGGGCAAGCACGTTTTGATCCTTGCTGCATCGGTAACCACGGGGTACACCGTGCAGGCAGCAGCCGAGGCGATCGGCTACTATGGCGGACACATTGCAGGTATCAGCGCGATCTTTGCAACGATGGATGAGTGCATGGGACATCCCGTGCGCGCGGTATTCCACACGCAGGACCTGGAAGGATATGCAAGCCATCCGTCCCATGAATGCCCGATGTGCAAAAAGGGTGAAAAAATTGATGCACTCGTCAACAGCTTCGGATTTTCCAAGCTTTGAGTGATTGAAAAAAGTGAGGAGAGCTTCTCGGAAAGAAGCTCTCCTCTTGTTTTTGTATAACGAAAACCACCAGCAGAGCTGGTGGTTCCAAAAAGCTTTCGCTTTGCACAGTTTCCGCCGCAGCGGAGGCTCCCTTGTGTAAAGGGAGCTGTCAGCGAAGCTGACTGAGGGATTGTTTTGTGTGGATTACTGCTTTTTACAATCCCTCCGTCATTTTCTTGCGAAAATGCCACCTCGGCAGATTATAATAATAAGTGCAACACCCGAAAAAAGTATAGACAATATTCTCACCAAGGTGT
>JAFTKI010000082.1 GCA_017453335.1 Clostridia bacterium | reverse complement strand
GCACCTCTTGCGCTCGTCTCGCCGAGCAGGTCGATTGCAAATTCTCCAACATCGGCTTTTCCGCCAAGTGTATAGCCCGCGCCGCGAAGACGGGTGAGAACCTCGGCTTCAAAGAGACTCATATATCCATCAAGCATACGGGAGCCTGCGGTCGTCGGCATATCGGTGGTGAGGATCATATCGTCAAGAACGATAAGCTTCTCGGCAGATACGTCTTTTTTTACAGTATAAGTGTTCATGATCCTGCCTCCTATCATTCAACAACACGGGGAACGCACCAATAACCCTCGTCGGTTTCGGGTGCGCCCGCTTGCAGTGCCTCTCGTGTGAAAGGCTGGGAAACCACGTCCTCTCGAACAACCGTCATGATCGGCATTACGTGTACCATTCTTTCAACGTTTGCGGTGTCTATCTTTTCAAGAGCCACAAGATCGTTTTCTCTTTTTGCAAAAAAGGCGATCACGTCATCCTTTTGTGCTTCTGTAAGACTGAGCTGGTTTAACATCTCCAGTCTTCTGAGTGTTTCTCTATCCATAAAGAAACTCCTTTCATAAAGTTGAAGTCAGTCTCTTACCTTGATGTGAACCTCACGGAGCTGTTGTTCGGTCACTCCGCCGGGAGCGCCCATCATCAGATCCTGTGCATTTCCGTTGAGCGGGAATGCGATTACGTCACGAATCGTTTCCTCCTCGGCAATGAGCATGATCATTCTGTCAACGCCGGGAGCCATACCTGCGTGGGGAGGTGCGCCGTAGGAGAACGCCGTGTAGAGAGCGCCGAATTTTGCCTTGAGCTCCTCTTCGCCGTAGCCTGCGATCTCAAACGCTTTTCTCATGATATCGGGGTTGTGGTTTCTTACAGCACCCGACGAAAGCTCAACGCCGTTACAAACGATATCGTACTGATAAGCAAAGATCTCAAGCGGATCCTTGTTCAGAAGTGCATCCATACCACCCTGAGGCATCGAGAAGGGGTTGTGCGTAAAGTCGATCTTATTGGTTTCGGAATTCAGTTCATACATCGGGAAGTCAACGATGAAGCAGAATTCAAAGGAATCCTTCTTGATCAGTCCCAGCTCGTTTCCGATCCAGGTTCTCATCTCGCCTGCCAGCTTGTTGATCACGGAAGCCGCATCGCTGATGAAGAAGAGCGAATCGCCCTCCTTGATTCCGCAAAGCTCGCAAAGCTCAGCCTTCTGCTCGTCGGTGAGGAATTTTGCGATCGGGCCCTTGAATTCGCCTTCCTCCAGCGTGATATAGCCGCATCCGAACTTCATGCCGATGCTTCTGGAATATGCATCGATTGCCTTTTCGAATGCCTTTTTACCGTCACCCTCGCCGTCCTTCTTTACCAAGTAGTTTGCAACGATACCGCGAACCAGCTTATTCTTGAAGGGAACGGTTCTGCCGTTGATATTCAAGAATTCATGCTTGCCGAAGAACTCGGTGAGATCCTTGATCTCCAGCGGGTTGCGGAGGTCGGGCTTATCGGAGCCGTATTTGAGCATCGATTCCGCAAAGGTGATTCTTCTGAAGGGAGGCTTGGAAACCTTCTTGTCGGTAAACTTCGTAAAGGTATTGTAAACAACGGTTTCTGCAACCGCGAATACGTCTTCTTGTGTCGCAAATGCCATCTCGAAGTCGAGCTGATAGAATTCTCCGGGAGAACGGTCCTGACGCGCGTCTTCATCACGGAAGCAGGGAGCGATCTGAAAATAACGGTCGAAGCCCGAAGCCATGAGCAGCTGCTTGAACTGCTGAGGAGCCTGGGGAAGTGCATAGAACTTGCCCTTGTGCTTACGGCTGGGAACAAGATAGTCACGAGCGCCCTCGGGAGAGGAAGCGGTGAGGATAGGCGTCTGGATCTCCATAAAGCCAAGCTCCTCCATCTGTGCGCGGAGATAACTGAGAATCTTGGAACGAAGCACGATATTGTCGTGAATCTTCTTATTTCTCAGGTCAAGATAGCGGTACTTGAGTCTTACTTCCTCACGCGTATTGGTGGAAGAGTCGATCTCAAAGGGAAGTCCGAGCTGGCAGGGACCGAGCACCTCGAGCTTTTGTGCCTTGACCTCGATCATTCCCGTAGCAATTTTCGCATTTACGGTTTCTTCATCTCTCTTGGTTACGGTTCCTTCAATCAGTACAACGGTTTCTTTTGCGATTCCGGCGAGCATGGAGTCGTCGGAAAAGACGATCTGTGTTACGCCGTAGTGGTCGCGCAGGTCAACGAAAAGGACACCTCCGTGGTCACGGACGGTATCAAGCCAACCTGTTAAGGTGACTGTTTGACCAATGTGGTCGATTCTGAGTTCATTACAGGTATGCGTTCTCAACATTGTTTGATCCTCCTTGGAATTATAGATAGTATTTTCATTTTTTTGATCACAAAGTCACTTGGGAACAAAAAAGCCTTTCGTCCCCGCATGGGACGAAAGGCTAACTTCCGCGATACCACCCAAATTGACCGCCAAAGGCGATCCACTCAAACATCTTGACGCGATGAACGTGCGGTTCTAATCACCGATCAGGCTTTCTTCCGCAGGCTCCGAAGTGTTTTTCTCACGCTACTCAATGCCGTACTTTCAGCGCCGACGGCTCTCTGTGATTGAAGACTGCGCGATACTCTCTTCATCTATGCCAATTTACCTTTGCATTATACCATACTTTTGGCATAAAGTCAACGATTTGCGAAAATTTTTTTAAATTTTTTCAATTTGCTATCAACCGTTCAATTCAGAAATTCATTGTTGACGTTCGTTTTGATAAAGTTGTACAAGGCGTCCCCGCGATATCCCAGGGCGCAGCCAACCAACGTTTTCACATAAGCCATTTCGGATGTGAGGTTTTCGATCGGCAGAATTCCGTTTCTGAGCGCGTCGCCTGTGGTTTCGTATGTCGTTTGAACGTAAGGCTCGATAAACAGCGGGATCGGTGGATCCTGTGCGTCACACTGTTCCTTTAATCGCATAAGGGAGTAATCTGAGCAATCGGTGTCGTCTAAATAAGGGGCGGTTGCAACGGTGCTTGAATGATACGTCCCATGAAGCACAGCGGCTACGCCGTCCAGAGACAGTGCGGAATAATCAAGCCCGACATAGGGTTGTAGTTTTAATACCCGAGCGGTACGAAGATCGAATGTTTCCTTCTGAAAAATGGGATTTTCTCCCAAGCTTTCCATCCCATCGAATACAGCGTTCTCGGAGTTGATCGGAGCCATGTCCTTACTGTAGAAATTATTGGAATGATTTGCACACTGCATAAGATGCGCGGCATAATGCACGTACATGGTTGTTTCTCCGAACTCGGTTTCGTTTCGGTAAACGGCGTACACGTTCGGCTTGATGCCGTTGACGATCAATTCCACAGCCGCCTTGAAGTTGGCGTTTCCATTTGTATTCGGGTTGTAAAGTGCCAGTTGGCTGGATACCATGATCACGGGAATAGAAAGCCCTGAAAGAACGATTGAAAGCAGAGATGCCGTGTATGCAAGCGTATCAGTGCCGTGCAGGATGATCACTCCGTCATAGCTTGAATAGTCATAGGCTCTCATTTTACGGATCAGTACATCCCAATGAAGGGGAGTCATATTTTCGCTTAAAACATCCAAGGGAGAAACCGATGTGAATTGCACTCGGTCTTCACCGCTGTATGGAGAGTCGCTTTTTCTGAAGTTGCTGATGATTAAGGCTTGTGCCTTTGCTGTGTCGGATGCTTGCTCTCCGTTTGCTGTGGCGAACGAGCAGATCGTTCCGCCCGTTAAAATTAACAGAATCCTTTTTGCATTCATTTTTATTCTTCCTTGTCTGAATCGTTCGTGCAGGATGTCGATGGAATCCCTTTACGCTATTATACACGATTTTAAAGAATTATCAACTTGAAATCACTGAATAAAAGGGAAAATTAAAATAAAATTTACATGGCGATCCCGTTTTTCATGCTATAAATCGATTTTGCGGTTTTGTATTCCAATTATATACCGACAGACAAGAGACGAGCGACCTTGCGGTCGCTCGTCGTGTATTTTATAGGAATTGGGAAAGTCCTGCGGAACATCCGTTATGATTATAAGCTCACAAAAGTATTCGTCTGTGCCGATCTTTTTGCAGCAAGACATACCTCTGCACTCAGAATGCCGTCCGCAAGCGTTGCGATCGATGTCGCTTTTTTTGCCATGACATCGATGAAGTTTTGTCCCAGAATAAAATCTCCGGCACCGTGTCCCTTTTTCTTTTGCAAATATACGGTTTTGACCTCGTTGGAAAAATGATCGATCAAGGTAATGGTGTTGGTATAGAAATCAAACTCCAGTGTTCCCTTGAAGCCGATCAAGCGTGCGCCGCGCTTACCCGCCTTTTTACGGACGATGAAGTTTTGTGTATATACAATGTGCATGCCGTTTTCAAACTGCATCATTACGGTTGCGCTGTCATGATTGCCGGTATCCTCGGCAAAACAGCACCAGCTTCCGTATGCTTGAGGATCGTCATCCGGGATTTTATCAAGGCTTTCCGGGCAAGCGGCGGCATCGGGGCAGTCCTTGCACAACAGTCCCGCGGGCTTATTGCCGCGGAATACCATCTTGGATTCCATTGCCGATACGGCTTTGGGCGCATCTGCGCCTGCCAGCAAAAGGAGATAGTCCAGATCGTGGGTTGCCTTGGTGAGGAACAAACCGCCTGTTTGCGAGTCATCACGGTACCAGCCGTGATAGTAGCATCTTCCGTAACTGACATTATTGATTGCCTGGATCTGCGCGATCTCTCCGATACAACCGCTGTCCAGCATTTCCTTTACTGCCAGAAAAAGATCGGATACGCGAAGAGGAAAGGATACCACAGTTTTATCGTTCATTTGCGGCAGGATCTCCGTGATCTCGGCAAGCTGCTCCTCATCAATGCAAACAGGCTTCTCCAAATATAGCGGGAGATCGTATTTTGCCACGAGCTTTGCGTATTTGGTATGCAAATTACATCCCGTACCGATCACCACGCCGGAGAGCGACTCTTTCTCCAGCATTTCCTCGGCGGTAGAATAAAAGCGGCAATTCGGGAGCGTATCCGCAAGCGTTACCGCCAGCTTCTCTGCGCGAGGATCGGCAATTGCTGTAAGCTCACACGCACCCAAAGGCTTCAGCATTTTTTCCCAAATGTGCTCGGCGCGCCGCCCATATCCGATAAAAGCAATTTGAAACATGATCATATTCTCCTTTGTGTTTTTTTTCATTATAGCAAAGGAAAATCGGATGGACAAGGTATAATCGATAAAAATGTTTGAACAATCGGTAAAAATAAAGTGGATATACTTGCTTTTTGTACTGAAACGTGATATATTGAACCCAAGGGGAGGGGGTGCTTGTGTTGCAACAGATCGAGCGCATGATGAAAAGCTTTTCGTTTGTTTCGGGATTAAAGCTTGCCCTGATCGATACACGCGGCAGAGGACTTCTTGTAAGCGGATACGAGGCAGGCGAATATTGTGGGCTTCTGCATCGGAACCGCGAGTGCCTTGCCACTTGTCTGCAATCGAATGCCGAGACGTTTGCGTATGTCCGTCAAACCAAAGATGTATATGTTTATCAATGCCCGTTTGGGCTGACCGAGATCATAGCACCGATCATAGAGGGGGACAGAGTTTGCGGCTTTTTCATAGCGGGTCCGATCATCAAGGACGGAGCCGTTGGGCAGCAGCTTCTGGAGGTGCAAGCCAAGCAACACGATATTAGCGATGAACGGGAGCTGGCGAGCGCGATTGAAAGGATCCGCTTTTATACCGAGGAGGAAATTCGCGCGTTTTGCGATTGGTTGTTGCTTTTGGCATCCTATATCGCGCAAGCAGGCGTACTCCATAGCGAAAACAAGACCGTTGGGAAAATGGTCAAGGATTACGTGAAACGCAATCTGTCAGAAAAAATCACATTGGAGGATCTGAGCCTGCATATCCATTGCAGTACTGTTACCGTAACCGAGCATTTTCGCCGCGAATACGGCATGACGGTGATGCAATACGTGATGAAAAAGCGTATGGAGCTGGCGAAGAAGCTACTGCTTGAATCGCGCGCAACGATCGGCGATATTGCGCTTCGGTGCGGATTTTGCGATGCAGAATATTTTTCGCGCCGATTCAAAGGAATGTACGGTGTATGCCCGTTGGAATACCGAAAAACACAACAAAAATAAACAAAGGAAGAGCGACCGTATGGTCGCTCTTCCTTTGTTCTTGTCTTTGTGTCTTGCAATTTCTTAAAAGAAGATGTGATGCTTGCAAAACCAAGACTTGTGTTAAAAAACGGGAATGGAACGATCCTTAAGAATCCGTTTTGCCTTTTCAAGCTGCTCCGCTTGAGGGATCCATTCGCTTCTTCCGTTGTCCTTTTTCCCGATAAATACCGCCTTCGTTCCACTATATGCATGATATGGGATAAATTCAACACCCTCGCAATTCGAAAGTGACGCGGCAATTTCAGCGATTTCTCTGTAGTGTGCTTCATCTGTGTTGACTCCGTTTACCAATATACACCTCAGGCGAATCCTCGCACTACAGGCATCAGCCGCAGCAAGATTATCAAGGATCTTTTTGTTTGAAGCTCCCGTATATTGCCTATGCCTTGTATCATTGGTGTCTTTGAGATCCCACAAAAACAAATTTGTGTGGGGAATTGCGGATAATACCGTATCGGCATCTACATAACCGCAGGTTTCAACCGCCGTGGAAATTCCACGAGCTTGGCATGCTTTTAACAGATCAACTGCAGTTTTTCCTTGCAAAAGCGGTTCACCGCCCGACAAGGTGACACCACCATCGTTGCCATAGAATGCGCGGTCCCTTTCAATTATCGAAAGCAGCTCCTCAACCGTATACGGTTTTCCGCAAAGCGCAAGCGCATCGGTGGGACATTGTATCACACAATCGCCACATGCTACGCATTTTTCTCGGTCAAGCATGTGTTGTTCGCCGAATACGTGTGCGTTATCAGAACAAACACGCTCACACGATCGGCATCCGATACACTTTTTCGAATAGAAAAGGATTTCCTGCCGCGGTTTCTGTGTTTCCGGATTATGACACCAGGCACAGCGAAGGTGGCACCCTTTCAGGAAAACCGTAGTTCGTATTCCGGGACCATCATGCATGCAAAAACGCTGTATTTCACTTATCGTCAACTTGTTATCAGTGTTCATTTTGCTCTATCACCATATCCTGCCATTCTTTGTTCAGAGTAACAAATCGCGCATTCCAGCCTGAAACGCGTACAGACAGCGTCTGATAATTTTCGGGGTGCTCTTGTGCCTCTCGCAGAAGCGAAGCGTCAACAACATCGGGTTGCATAAAGAAGCCGCCAAGCGATACAAAGCCTTTGATTAACGCCATAAGAGCCTGTAAGCCATCCTTGCCCTCTACGCAGGACGGCAGAATCTTGAGATCCAGCGCCGCGCCGCAAGTGATTTTTGAAAGATCCGCCTTGCAATAGGAACGGATCATCGCGGTCGCGCCCTCCTTATCGCTTCCGGGAGTAGGGGAGCAGTTGGCGGCAAGCACCTCGCCCTGTTTTCTTCCGTGTGGAGCGGCAAGACGACTGGGCGCCCACTCAAGCTGACGGCCGAAGGTGCTGACTCCCGAAATCACGCCGTAGATGCTCTTCTTGTCAAAGGAGAGGCATATATCCGCAAAATCCGAGAGTAAGCGCGCTGCGATCCCGTCAACCTCGTCATTATCGTTCCCGTAATAAATATATTTGTTCAGCGCATATTGGCGGAGTGCCTCTTCTCCCTTCCAGTTATTTTTCAGAATTTGCAAAAGCTGTGAGAGCGTCATTCTTTTTTCGTTGTAAACAAGCTTTTTTATCGCATAAAGACTGTTTACAACGTCGGCAAGCCCGCCGATATGAGGGGATATGATGTGATAGATCGGACCGCCGTTGAGATAGGATGATCCTGCTTTCACACAGCCATCCTCGAAGAGCGAAACAACAGTACACGGTTTTTGCGTGGCTTTGCTCCAGGCATTGCCTGTCCAACGCCAATGCTTCGTATAATTCTCATGAATTTCCGCAATCTTTTTGCGAAGATCGCTGAGAAAGGCGGAATACAGTTGATCAAAGCATGAAAAGTCAAGCTTTTCTTTATACGATTTCAGCGTGTCTTTTTGAAGAATTTGTAAGGCATCAAAGGGCGAGTAGGAAAAATAGGTTTTTCCGGGTATTTGTACCTCCCAACAACCGTCATTCGCAAAGGTTCTCGCCTCGCGTACGTCATAACCGTATTTGGTAAGTGCGTCTATGACAAGCTCCTCGTTGTATACGGCGAGCGTACCGCCTCCATATCGCATAACCTCCGCCACGCGGCGCAAAAGAGCCTCATCGGTGTTTTTGTTGATGCGAACGCTGGTAGGAAAATCGCTGATTCCGGTTTCCTCCAGAATGTCCAGAACAAGGTAAGTCACCTCGTTTGTGACATCCTTTCCGTCCTTATCGATACCGGAAAGCAGTATATTTTGATAATGCTGAGCGTCCCCGCTACCTATATATGTTCCGTTGATCCATTCACATCCCTTGATGAAAAAGTGCGCAAGGATCTCACGCGCCTCATCCAAAGTGAGCGTGCCGTTGTTCAAGTCCTTTTTCAAATACTCTCCCAACAGTACATCGATTCTCCCGATCCCTGGCCAGTTTCCGCAAAGACGAACAAAGGCAAATGTAAACCAAAGGCTTTGAACGGCTTCGTAAAAATTTTGCGCAGGCTTGAACGGTACGTTCTTCAGGTTTTCATAGTTTGCCCGATATTCGGGTTTATCCTCGAGTTCCTTCAAATAGCGATCCCGCCAGGTTCGCATCGCCCGGATGCAATTCAGACAGCTTTTTGAAAATTCCTGCTTTTCCGTTCCCTTATAACGCTCAAATGCGGCTTTTGCTTCTTCCTCCACTTGGTTTACGCCGTATTTCAGCACGCTTTCAAAATCCAAGGTCAGATGACTGACACCGCTAAAAATGGTTTTTCCATGGTAGTTTACAGGGACAGAGTGTCGAATCGCGTTTCCAAGTGTTGCCGCACCGCTCAGCTTCTCCCCGTCACAAATTCTGATCGGAGCGTTTTTTGCAATTCTCTCAATGGCGATATCATATTTTTCCAATTCCGAATAGGTTTCAAAGTCCTCCACGTCATCCAGCGCTATACTCATTACCCTCAAGGTGTCGAGACCGTATTTTCTGTTCAATGAATCACAGGCAAATTTGCGTGTCGCTTCCGACAATCGTATCGGACGCACCTTACCGTTTTGCGTATAAAACTCCATACCGTTACCTCCATCCTTAAGACACCACTATTATATAATATAAAAATATTGAAATCAATTGACAATCCTATTAAAAACATGTATAATACTATTGAGGTGATGGATTTGGAGATCAAAAAAGCGGAAATAAAATATTTCAAAAAAGGCAGCTTGAATTCAGGCTCTGCCGAAAATGTCAAGCATGTGAAGGTTCTTCCATTTCTTTCCATTGTACAATCGATAGAGGGAAGCTATGATATTACGCTTGGAAACGGAGAGATGCAACAGACGGGGGACGGTGGCTTTTTTGTTGCTCCTGCGGGTGTTCAACAGACCATCGTGCATCATATCAATCAAACAAGCGGCAGAATGGTATGCCGCTGGATTTTTATTGACGTAGAGATCAATAAAACGTATAAGCTGGACTCGCTGTATGAGTTTCCCACGACTTTGGACGAACCCGTCAAAAAAGAAATGAACGGCTTGTTTGAGGCGTTGTTTTCAACAGACGATTTTTGGGAAAACCGTAGCTGTTGCTATAAAATGATCGGGTTACTTTTGCGATTGTCAAAGCGTTCGCAGAGCAAGATGAACCAAGGCGTGCAAAATGCGGTTGAGTATATCACAAAAAATTTTACGCAAGCGATAACCGTCCATGAATTATCAAAAAACTCAAATATGTCGGAATCCAATTTTTATGCTGTTTTCAAGAGATATATGGGATGCTCTCCCATCGCCTATCTTAATCACTACCGCTTGTCTTTGGCCGCCGATATCATGGTAGAATCGGATTCTGCCATTAGTGAAATTGCCCGCGCGGTTGGAATCCATGATCCGTTATATTTCAGCAAATTATTTAAAAAGCATTTCGGAACATCCCCGAAAGAATACCGCTCGCTGTACCGAAATGAATAATTTTTACAGAAAAAGCTCCACGAAGCTTCCACACTCTAATCGTGTTCTGACCCCAAACAACGCAAAAAGAGAAGAGCGACCTTGCGGTCGCTCTTCGTATATTGATATCAGTTTTTCTTTTGATTGATTTTTTGAACGATCAAATAAACAGGCAAACCAAGCAAGGTCACTCCGATGCTGAGGAAGGAAAGGATGCAGGCGTCTTTGCCCGACAAAAAGAGCTGGCTGAAAATAACGTATGCACCGCTGATAATTGCGAGGATCGGTACTACGGGGTAAAGCGGTACCTTGTATTTTCTTTCGGCGTCGGGGCGTTTTTTTCTCATGATGATCACGGCAACGAAGGTGAGCGTATAGAAGATCCAGCAGGAGAAAACAGCAAGGTTCGTCAGCATATCAAAGGTTCCGCCGATGCAGTAAAGCACACCGAGAATACCGACCAGAATGATGGAGTTTGCGGGAACGCATTTGGAATTCAAAGAAGAAAGCGCGCCGCTACAGGGAAGTGTTTTGTTTTCGGCAAGCTGATAGCAAACACGGGAGCCCGACAGCAAAAATCCGTTTGCAGCTCCGATCACACTGATGAGAATACCGCATTTGATCAGAGTACCTCCAACCGAGCCGAACATCTTGACTGCCACAGCACTTGCGGGAGACTCAAGCATCATCAACTCGTTTGCGGGCATTACCCACAAATAAGCGATATTGATGATGAAATAGACGAACATAATGATAGACACACCGCCAATGATCGCGCGCGGCAGATCACGGCCGGGATTCTTCATTTCGCCGGCAATTGCGCCCACGTTTGTCCAACCTTCAAAAGCAAACAGAACTGCCAAAAGGGTAGAACCAAGCACACCGCCCGCACTCTTGTCTGCACCGACCATGGGAGTGAAGACACTGTTGTCGCCCGAACCGAGAATAAATCCGAAGATCATCAGAATAAACAAGGGAACCAGCTTGCACACCGTGAATACGATCTGGACTCTTGATGCCGTTTTGCTTCCTGCAATATTGAATATCACAAGGAACAGGATGACCGCCACGGCAATCAGGAATTTGTACTGTCCGCCAAGTCCCGCGCCCAGCTCGTTTGCTACCGTTACTCCGTAGCTTGCCACGAAAGCGGGATAGAAGATGACCGTTTGCATCCATCCCGAAAGGAAACCGACCTTTTTACCGTAGGCTTCTTCGAGATATGCAACCATACCGCCCGTTTTGGGGATCAACACCGCAATTTCCGCAAAGGTCAGTGCGGCTAAAATACTGGCAATACCGCCGATGATCCACGCGAGCATACCCATGCCGGGCGCACCGCCTGTGGCATTGTAAATGGCGTAAGGCTTAAAAAAGACGCCCGCGCCGATCACGCTTCCCACAACGATCGATACCGCCGTGAAAACGCCCATGTTTTTCTTTAACGTTCTTTTGTTTTCCATGTTTGCCTCTTTCCGATTTTTTTCAAATTGATGTCTAATTATTTTATCACTTTTTTCCAAATGTGTCAAGAGAATTTGTAAAATTTGAGCCGTTGGATTGTTTTTATGTTGCTTTTTGATCAATATGAAGTACTGAATTACACTGTTGTATATCTTCGTTACTCTAATATAAAAGGGGAGTGAACCGAAATTCACTCCCAAAATGGATTCAATTATTTTCAAAAGTATTTATCCAAGAGCCTCTTGAAGGATCTTTGCGTGGCGAAACTCATCGTGATGTTTTGAGTAAGTTTCGAGGTTGAAAAGCCTTGTGGTGCAAACAAAGGATTCCTGCATTTTGTTTCAACTTTACTTTCCGGCATTAGATTCTTCCTTGATTTTATTGCATGATATAATAAAGCTTGTATTCCTCCGAGCGGTCCTTTACGTAACGGTGGTTTTTCATGCATCTCTTAGAAACTGAAAGAGATACTCGCTCTCTTATTTCAGTAATTCCAAAATGCTTGATATCTTCAAACAAGTCGTCTATGAGAATATCTCTGTTCTCCTCATTCAGATCCGACCTTGTCAGCTTCAGGAAACGTACAGAGAGATATTCACGCTCCAATCTCTCCCGACAGGCATCGTTCCCTGCCGCTTCTATTGCCTTTTTGAACAGCTTATCTGCCTCTGCCACTAATTCATCGGTGATATATTCCGCATCGGGAAACTGATAAATGGACAGAGGATTGCCGCAGCAGGCTGATTCCATTGTTGAAAGATATTTTTTTATGTAAACAGCAGATTCTTTTCCGTACACTCCCACCAAAAATCTATCTGTCTCATCATCGATATCGACCTGGGGATTCCAGAGCAGGCGGCTGATAAGATATGCTTTAAGACCGTCAAATGCCGATCCGCCACCGTAAGCGAAATTACCCTGCTGAAGCATACCGCGTACTCCTATGCGCTGAAAGAACCGTATATTTTCCGCCAAAGTGTGAAAATGGATAAAGGGTTGAAAATAATTGCGGAAGTTTACTGCGTAATCCCATACGTAAAGCTTTGACGCATGATCCTTCCAATCCTTGAGAGCGTTCACAAAGATTGCTTCGGCACCCTGAGGATCCTTTGACGCAAGCACCTCAAAGGGCGTGTCAAAACGGCAGGAAATGGAGCATAGTCTGACGATTACGTTATCACGTGCTACCGCCTTTTTCGGCGCGGGAAGGGAATACTGATAAGCGAAGGTGTGCAAAAGGACGTGAGGATATTCATCCTTTATTTTGTCTGCAAGCTTGTTGACAAAGCGAATGATAGGTCCTGCGGGGCTTCCTTCCTCCTTCTCCACCGCCATACAGTTCTTACATCTGCATCGATTTCGGTTATCGTTTTGCGCCACGGAGAAAACTTTGCACTCGGGATTGTTTACGATCCATTCCCTGAGAGAGGCTTCGGCAATCTTCAGCACCTCATGATTGGTGAGACAGGGCTGGCTGTTTTTTACACGCTGTCCGTCAATCTCCGAAAAATACTCCGGATGCTCATCAAAATAAAGCTCCTCCTGAATAAGATCTCTGAATGAATGGTGAAAATTGAACCATTTTATTCTCCCGCCCTTGGCTACCGAAAGGTCGCAGAGGCTTGCGTTTAAATGGTTTTTCACCGCAAAATCTCCGTCAAACGCATCTCGGAAATAGGCATCGCGGCATTCGAAGGCGGGCTCTTCCACTATTTCGTCCAATTCGATTTCAAGCGTGTCAAATGTATCTATCCTTTCTACCGATTTTGTAAAGCAGCGGTAATTACAAAATATCTCCAGAAAGCGGTAAACACCGTAAAGCACGCCTCTTGAAGTGCTTGCCGTGATCGTAATGTGCTCTCCTGCGGCGCGGATGCAAAATCCGTCCTCACGCAGATCACTTTCTACGCAGGTCTCTCCTCTGACATTGGCTCCTATTCTTATTTCGGGACCGCGCATGGGACAGCGGTCGGAGAAATAGGGAATAGCGGTGTTTGTAGCCTTCAACAAATACTTTTGCAGCTCTGAAGCGGCATATCGAACGGTTTCGTCGGAGTATTGATGATTGACGATATGAAATATGCTTTCTCCGTGATTGGCAATACAATATTTACTCATAATTTTCTATCCTTTCAAAAATCGGGAAGGTTTATTTTTATGCTTCAAAGTTCTTTTCTGAACAAATAGTAGGAATTTCGCTTTTCAAATCCGTACCGCTCGTAGAGGGCGTTGGCGGCACCTTGCCCGGGCGTCCATTGTGACCAAACGCACTGCAATCCCCGCTTTTTCATCTCATAGAAGCAATCATTGAGCAAAACGGTACCGATTCCTTTCCCCTGCATGGCATCGTTGACACCGAAAGGTCCAAAGCGTTCGGGTGAACCGTCGGGCTGCCCGAAAACACAGCATCCAACGATCTCACCGTCCTTTGCCGCGATTCTTATCCGTCCGTAATCCATATCCATCAGACACTTGGCGAATTCGGCTATCCATGCGGGTCGGGTAAAGGGATGCTCGGTGTTTATTAAGGGAAGGATATATTCGTCGCGTAGCTCGCCTACGTAGATGCCTTCGCTTGCCAACGCTTTCTTCCGTTCCTTGCATTTTTCGGGATAGACGTATTTAGAAAGATCGCGAAATCTCTTAAAGGATTCCTTTTCGGTGTAACCATGCGCCCGATACAGATCTACGTATTCGGGGCAGAGCACGGTATCAACTCCTTGCGTAAAGTTATATCCCGTGCTTATATTGCTTTTTCCGTTCTCAATAAAATATTTTTCAGCGCTATTTAAAAGCAGATCTCCAACTTCCGTAAATCGGATTTTATCGCAGACCGCCAATATGGAAATGAAACCGGTAGGGAGATCCTTATTCAAAGGACAGTTTATAAAGCCGAGAATACTTCCGCCCTCTTCAACAATAAAGAAGCCTTTTTCGGAAAAATTGGGATCTAACAACAGCTTACGCACGAACTGCTGTTTGTCTATTGCTTCATGCGGCAGAGTCTCGTTCCAAAGATCAACGATGCGGCATATATCCTTGCCTTCAATATTTCTCACTTTCATTTGTTCTGCGCTCCTTACTTCTTGTTACGAAAAGCTTCCACAGCTTTTCTTATATTCCAATCGTTTTCGGCAAGTAATTCCACAGCTTTTTCTTCATGGCAGGACAGAATCTCGCTCACAATGCGGATCACACGCCGCTCAAGCTTTTCATTCGACGGTGCAAGGTTAATCATCATATTTTCATAGACCTTTCCCGTTTTTGCCATGGCGCAGGTGGAGAGTGTGTTGAGTACGATCTTCTGTGCTGTTCCTGCCTTCAAGCGGGTGGAGCCGGTCAGAACCTCCGCGCCCGTGTCGGTAAAGATCGGGATGTCAGCCGCTTTCAGTATTTTCGTATCGGGATTGCAGGAAAGCCCCACCGTGATACAGCCAAGCTCCTTTGCGGATTCCAGCGCACCGACCACGTAGGCAGCGTTTCCAGCGGCGGATATGCCCACCACAACGTCACCCGAAGTTACGCCGTGAGCCTTGATTATCTCATAGCCTTGCTCATAACTGTCCTCTGCGTTCTCTCCCGCGCGGAACATTCTTTCGTTTCCGCCCGCGATAATGCCGTTTACCATATCGTACGGCACGCCAAATGTGGGGGGACATTCCGCGGCATCCAAAACACCAAGTCTGCCAGAGGTTCCGGCACCGACGTAGAACAGCCGTTTGCCGTTCTCAAAAGCAAGGGTAATTGCATCTACAGCCCGCGCGATTTGTTCCGCGGCATTTTCGCAAGCCTTTACAGCCTCATAATTCGCCGTGATAACAAGTCTTGCCATCTCCTCGGAGCTCATTTTGTCCATTTGCATGCTTGCAGGATTTCTCATTTCTGTTTTTGGAATATTCATTTTGTTTGTTCTCCGTATGTCTTTTTGAAATTTTCATAAAAATCGTCCGACATCCGACAGGATGTCGCCATGCACGCTTTTCTGCAAGCCCCGTAAACTGGCGGCAATTCGCTTGTCATCAGCTTGACCGCACTGTAGTCTTGGATGTGCTTGAGCATAATGTCGGGATAATGCTCAAAAAGTCCTCCGCTCACGGTTGCTATCGGTTTCACACCGTAAAGCTTGACCGCTGAGTTCAAATGCTCGGCAAGAGCCTTTGCGTGATTGTCAATAAGTTGGATTGCGGTTTTGTCACCGTCTTTGTAGGCTTCAAACGCCACCGAAGCGAAGGATGCAATATAAGATCTTCCGCCATTGTAGAGCGTGTTGATATGTTCCCACACGGTTGATGCGTTCATTTTTTGAAGAAGCATACGGCAAAGGGGAGATTGCTCTTTGGAAAGATCCTCGTCTTTTAAAGCCAGGCAAATGACATCTCTGCCAATGTCATAAGCGCTTCCTGCACGGTCAAAAAGATATCCCCAACCGCCCAGACGCCGATAATCATCGCCATCCTTTACGAACACAACCGAGCCCGTACCGCTGATGAGCACCATATCAGCATCGTCATGAAGAGCAAACAGATTCAAGGCATCGCTTTTTACGCGGATTTTGGTTTGAGGGCAGATCTTTTTCAATGCAGTATGCAGTTTTTCCGCATAATTTCCCGTGGTCATGCCGGCAATACCGCAAAAAATGCCTTTTACGGAAGGATACTCCGAAATCGTTTTATAAACGCCGTCGATTATCAGCTCCTGTGTGCTTTCATACCCGATGTCGTTGGGATTACATCCCGATTTTATCATGCGCTTCAGAACGCAACCGGAGGAAGAAACCACAACAAATTCGGTTTTTGTACCGCCTCCGTCGATGCCCAGATACAGGTCTTCTCCGATCGGGGATAGGAGCGTATCGACCAAAACCCCAAAATAGGAAGCCATGCGCATCAGATTTTCAATATCGGGCGGCGTAATTCCGCGCTCCCAGTTCGATACCGCCTGAAAGCTGACCGAAAGTATTTCGGCAAATTCACTTTGTGTAAGTCCGTTCTTTTGGCGTAATTCTCTTATGCGATTGCCAACCAAATGTAAATCGATCATATCCATATCTCCGTAGTAACCGTCATTGTATGTATATTATAACAAGTATTGATTGAAAAAACAATCAATCTTTGCTTGAAAAACACGATATATTCAAGTATTACTCGAAAAAATAAAAATTCCAAACAAAAAAGGGGGAGTGAACCGAAATTCACTCCCAAAATGGATTCAATTATTAGCCGAAGTATCTCTCAAGCAGTCCCTTGAACGCTCTGCCGTGACGAGCCTCGTCGCGAGCCATCTCGTGAACGGTGTCGTGGATAGCGTCCAGGTTGAGTTGCTTTGCCATTTTTGCAAGCTCGAACTTGCCCGCGGTAGCGCCGTTCTCAGCCTCAACACGCATGGTCAGGTTGGTCTTGGTGGAGTCGGTAAGAACCTCGCCCAAAAGCTCTGCGAACTTTGCAGCATGCTCAGCCTCTTCCAGAGCCGCTTCCTTCCAGTACAGTGCGATTTCGGGGTAGCCCTCTCTTGCAGCAACGCGGGACATAGCCAGGTACATACCAACCTCGCAGCATTCACCCTGGAAGTTTGCGCGCAAGCCCTCGATGATCTCAGCGGGAGCATCCTTCGCAACGCCTACTACGTGCTCAGCAGCCCAAGTCATCTCAGCACTTTCAACGATCTCCTCAAACTTTTCGCCGGGAGCCTTGCAAAGGGGGCATTTGTCGGGTCTTACATCGGATTCAACGATTTCTCCGCAGATAGTGCATCTCCATTTTTTCATGATTGTGATCTCCTTTTATTCATTAAAATTATTTTTTGTTTTGTTGCTCCAGCCTACAGGAGGCGCGGCAACGGCATTTCTTGTCACAGGTTTCCTTGATCTCGGCAGGGCAGGCTTTCCCAATCTCGCATACCGAACAGCAACCGTCCTGTATATGGAGCGGTTTTCCGTTTACCAATGCATCTGCCAGCTTTTCATGTGCGCTGTTGAGCAGTTGGGTTACAGTAGGGCGAGAGACCAGCATTTGTGCCGCGACCTCGCTTTGTGTCAGATGCTCAAGATCGTGCAAGCGCAGGACCTCATATTCATCCGCGTTCATCACGATTGCATCAACTGAAGCGCAAGCCACAGGCGCAAAGTGCCTGAACCGAGGGGAGGAACAGATGACGCGCTCTTTTTTCGGTCTTGCCATAGCGTCCTCCTTTCGGGGGATTGTTTGTCAAGGTGCTATGTTCCTTTGACGATTATATTATATCATAGTTTCTGACATATGTCAATAACTTTTTTGAAGAAAGTTGAAATTTTTTTAGTTTTCGGCAAGCAATCCATCCGCGATTACGCGAAGGGCGCGGAATTTGATATCATCGGAGAGTCCGGGCAAGAATTCTTCCATTTCACATTCCAGCGAGAAGACCCCGTCAAAGCCCGTTTCGCGCAGAGCCGCCACAAAGTCCTTCCAGTCGATGGTTCCCATACCGGGCACCAGATGCGGATCGGGGAGCTGCAGGTTGTCGTGAACGTGAAGCACCTTCAAGGTCTTTCCCGCCATGCGAACCGCATCGCCGGGGGTAGTGCCTCGAATCCAGCCGTGTCCCGTATCAAGACAGAGCTGAAAGCTCTCGTCATTGATCTCTCGGATAAACTCCAGCGTTTTGGAAACGGGGGAGATCGAAAGCGAGCGCATCGGCATATTTTCAAAGCAAATAATGATGCCGTATTGCTTAGCGGTAGGCAGAAGCTTTCTGAAAAAGTCCAGATTGATCTGCCAGAATTCCTCAAAGTTCCCGTCACTTCTGGAACCGAAGGGCATCAGCGGATGGATCACCCAATAACGGCTGCCAAGCAGGGCAGTGCAGCGAAGACTGCGCTTCATAGCCTCCATACGCTCGGCTCTCGCCTCCTCGGTTTCATCGTGGGGAGGAAATCTCCACGGGCCGTGTACCTGATGGGGAATTACGCTCGCTTCCTCCATCAACGCCTTTTGGCGAAGAATTTCGGCGTCGTATTCTTCCTCGGTCATGCCGTTCAATTCACCGTCGATGTTGTAATCCACGGCATCAAAGCCGAATTCCTTCATTTTTTGATAGCATCGGTCGCCGTATCCCGCAAATACCGATTGCATTGCTCCCAATTTCATATAAGTCGCGCTCCTTTCCATATTGAAAAGCTTTTTCAGCTTTATTATAGCATAAGTTCAAGCGCTTTTGCAACTTCTTTTTTCAATTTATTCTTTTTTTAAAATCTTTGAAAAACAAATTGACAGAAGTCATGTTTTGGGGTATAATTTTAACAGAACAACAGAAAGGACATCGCCCGACAATGCCCCATCTACCAATTCCGAAAAAAAAGAGCAGCAAGGCTGAGATCGCACTTGCCGTCGTTCTTTTGGTCACTGTTTTGTTTGAAGTGATCCTGACGGTCGTGCTTTTGGTTCGAAGCTTCTCCGCTCCCGATCAACCGACGGATTCTATAGAGACCTTTGATCCGTTGCCCGATGAAGAAGAACCGCTGAAAAGCCCGATCTTGACCGACGCTACGGCAGATTTGAAGGATCAGACCTCGGTCAATTCCAAATACGTGCTTTTGATGAATGCCGACACATGGGAGGTCGTTGCGCAAAAGAACGCAACCGTTCAATTTTCGCCTGCTTCTATGACCAAGGTGATGACCTTGCTGGTTGCTTGCAACAATCTAACCGAAGCGGATCTGGAAAAAAAGCTGCTGTATTCACAAGAGGTTGTGAACTATGTTTCCACGGGGGACTATGCGGGAACATCCTTTTCCTTGCCGCGCGACGATCCCAACAAGCCCGGGATCACTTATATGGGGGACCGCTTTACGATGCGGTCGATGCTGTATGGCGTTGGAGTTTCCTCTGCGGCAGATTGCACCTACATGGTGATCCGTGAGATTGCGGGAACCGAGCAGGCGTTTGTGGAGATGATGAACGAGACCGCAAAGGAACTGGGACTCCAAAACACGCATTTCAACAATGCCGTTGGATTTGAGAGTGCCGACAATTACACCACTGCCGCCGATATGGCAACGATCATGGCGCACGCAATGCAAAACGAGCTGATCGTAGATATTCTGAAGGTGCGCACGGCCGACTATAAGATCAAGGGCTATTACACGGAGAACGGCGTGGAAGCAACCTATGACATTTCTCTCAAGCCCTCGATTAACAGCCGCTTGAAGCACTACGAGGATTTTTTGCTGACAAGTACGGAGCTTGAAACCACCAAAACAGGCTTTACCACGGGATCCTACTTGGTTTGCACGGTCGTTCACAAGACTACGAAAACACGCTACATTCTGGTGGTAGGGGAGGCAGATACACCCGCCGCAACGCAAAGCGGAATGTTCAAGGATACAATGTTGGATATCGAATATATCTGCAATACATACATCAAATAAAAAAAGATCGGAGATGCGATTTTCACATCTCCGATCTTTTTATACCTCCTCGAACAGCTCAGAGGAGTCGGGATCAAACCGATATTTGACCACCGTGGAGGAAAATTGCTTTTGCTCCTTGATGCTGTGAGGCTGTGAGAAGTAGAACTCACCGTTGCCAAGCGACATCATGCCGGTCTGTCCGTAAGGGAAGCGGGAACCCCAAACCTTTCCGCACAGTCCCATTTCTCCAAGCTTTGCCGAGGTCAGAACCAGTCCGTTCTCTCCCTGTCTGCCCCAAAGCGATTGACTTTGCGGCGCGACGCTGCCGTCGATCACGAACATGGGGAAGTTGGAATAGGTTTCCTTGCATCCTTCATAGACCGCAACGAACCAGTTGCCGCTGTGAGGATCGTACTCCAGATTCTGGATCCCGTAGTGTGTATTGCCTGTGAAGAAAAAGTAACGCGCTTCTGCAGTCTCGGGACCGCTGTGATGAGGATTGGCTTGCTCCAAGGGCAGGGCATAACGGTCAATATCAGCGCGGTCGTATTGCAGGATGACCTGATAGTCGTTGTCCTTGCGCTCGGTGTCACCGTATACGCCGTATGCAATCATGATCTTTTTGGGGGAATCCTTTTCGGAACCAAACACGGGGCCGAGCGCGGTTCCGTCAATGCCGCTACAGCCGTAGCGGTGCGGTTTTCCACTGACCTCGTCGGTTTCCATATAGTCCTTCACCACATCACCAAGATAGACCGCGCGCATCACGCCGTCCCGCTCGGCATCCATTCCCATACGGTCGATTTTGGAAAGATCAAAGGATACCAGATAAAAGGAATCCTCCTCGGCAAGCGCCTTTCCCGTACGGTGGACAATGCTGTTTCCGATCGCGTCATGCTTGAGCTCCAAAGAGCCGTAGATCGCATTTTTCTCGGCATCAAAGGTAATACAACCAAGGTGTCCCACTAAATTTTCCACACTGCCCAAGGGAGTGCCGTCAAGGTCGGTTTTGAGCAGGATCGTTGTAAAGGAATAATAAACGAATCCGCGCTCAGTATCAACCGCGATCCCCTGAACGTGTCCCTCGCGCCAGTTTCCGCTCAGGATCCGATTCGGTAAATTCATAGACATCGCCCGATTACTTGTTGAAGGTCTGGTTCCAGTCCTGCATAAAACGCTCAATTCCGATATCGGTCAAGGGGTGCTTGAGCATCTGCATGATCACCTTGTAGGGAACCGTTGCAATGTGTGCGCCGTGCTTTGCAGCATCGGTAACGTCCTGAGGACCGCGGATGCTGGCAGCGATGATCTCGGTCTCAATGCCGTGGATCTCAAAAATGGTTGCGATATCGTCGATGATCGAAATACCGTTGTCGGAAATATCGTCCAAGCGGCCGATGAAGGGGCTGACGTAGGTCGCACCTGCCTTTGCGGCAAGAAGTGCCTGCGTGGGGCTGAAGATCAGCGTTACGTTGGTGTGGATGCCCTCGGCAGAGAGAATCTTTACAGCCTTGAGTCCTTCTGCGGTGATCGGGATCTTGATTACGATGTTCTCATGGATCTTTGCAAGCTCGCGCGCTTCCTTTACCATTCCGTCTGCGTCAGGGGCTACGACCTCTGCGCTGATGGGGCCGTCAACGATCGAGGTGATCTCGGTGATCACGCTCTTGAAGTCCTTTCCTTCCTTTGCAATCAGCGAGGGGTTGGTGGTAACGCCGCAGATCACGCCAAGCTCGTTGGCTTTGTAAATTTCCTCTACATTAGCAGTATCGATAAAAAGTTTCATGGTTTTGTTTGTCCTTTCAAATGATTTCATCCGATATTATACTCTTCTTCCATATAAATGTCAATCTCTGCGCGAAAGTTGGCAGATTTGCAGATTTTTTCGATTTTTGAGTTCAAAGACGATCAAATTCTTTCAAAAAATACATCTCAAAGCATCTCTTCGGGCGGAATCGCCTCACCTGCGAGAAGCGTTTGATAGCATTCGTCGTCATTGATCTCGATCCGAACGCCTTCAATGTGCAAGAAACGGTACTGTACCGCATTGGTATAGGACGAGAGCGGACGGTTGCGGGCATCGTCGGACTGCGCGCAAACCAAGATCTCCTCACCGTCAAAGCCACAGATCAGGACGGTATGATACCAGTCACCGTCGGCATTCGCATACTGGATCACATCGCCAAGCACGGCTTCCTCACGGGGAACCTCGCGCGCAAACGGGCCGATGCCTCCGTTTTGCTCGGCAAATATCGGTGTACCAACCATAAAATCATAAAAATAGTCCACACTACTCCACGCAGGTGCGCGATCCTCGGCCGAGATGTAGTACCATCCAAAGTCGGGGGTGTAATTCATGGTACAGCTTCCTGCCAGAACGCATTGCGAAACGAAATTGGTGCAATTTCCGCCGATTCCCGTAAAATCGATAAACAGAGGATTGCGGTCGAGCGCCCAGCGCATAGCGTATTCCACCGCGCGCTCTCGGTTGTAGGGCTTGACTAAAATCATTTTTCTCCCTCTTTTCTTTCGTGGTGCTAACAGTATATGTTGCACAGTCCGAAATGTGGTGGGAGTTGAAAAGAAAAAATGATAAATCAAAATTTGCACAAGTCCGTTTTTAACGGACTTGTGCGGGCAGAGAAGATTATTTGTATTTTTCCAAAACGGCCGTGTAATTAGGATTTTTTAACAGCTCTGCGCGTCTGCCGCTTGTAGCATTCATACGATAATTAAGCTTCCATGCAAAAAGATTTTCTCGTACATTCTCAGAATAACGGTCAAACGCATGATCCAGCGATTCATTTACTTTTCGGAGTTCTTCCAATTTTTTAGCTGTATGCAAGGTTTTATCCATAACTGCAATGATTTGTTCATCCGTTCCGCCGCGATAGGTCAGATCATTTTCCATTCTGCCGAGGAAAGAGCTCGCAAGCATAAGGAAGAAAGGCTCGTTTGTCTCTTCGAATGCATTCAAAATCAGATTTCCATAATGCAGGGTGCGATCTACCTTTTTTTGTAATGCAAGGGATGCATCAAAAAATACGGTTCTGCCGAGCTTATCTGCTGCGAAATCAATCAGTTCATACATATTCTTTCGGACGTGAAAATAATATTCATTCGTGTTTTTGGCAAACAACTGTTCGGTCTTTTGTTCGCCTGTGGTATACCAATCGGTAAATTTGGTTTTGTAGATTTCTAATGCTTCCTCTGTTTTTCCCTCTGCGTGAAGGAGCTTCGCGCGCATATTCCATGCGCCGAGTCGTAGATTTTCCTCGGTACATCCTTCAAGTATCTTTTCGCAGATAGCAAGAAATTCCTCCTTGTGCGCTATCAGCACGGCAGGATCGTTGTCAGCAAAGTCACCGCCAACATTCCACATATAGTAGTGCATGATCCAATAATCGTTTGGATAATCATGATATGCCTTAACGATGATATCGCGCCCTTTTTTTGTGTTCCAATGCTTTTTGTAAAGCGTGATAACTTCGTTGATTTCTGCTTGAATCTTTTCTTGATCATATCCCATAAGCTCATCGAGAGATACTCCGAAGTAATATGCCAACGGTTGAAGCAGTGTAATGTCGGGATAGGTTTCACCTCTTTCCCATTTGCTGACTGCCGCGCATGTTACATTCATTGCTACGGAGAGCTGTTCCTGCGTGATGTTTTTTGCGGTACGCAAACGTTTAATATTTGTGCCAATCGTCATTTTCATAATGTTCCTCCATAAGAGTAAAAGTAAGCTGACGTCTGCTTCTGGTTCTATTATAGCACAAAAAAACGCGCAGTAAAGGTATTGTTAGGAAACATCGTGTTAACTTAAAGTTGAAAAATAGTAGTACCGAGAAAAAGTGGCAGATTCTAATAGCCTTCCCCAGCGGGGAAGGTGTCACGAGCTTGCGAGTGACGGATGAGGAGGGACGGCTACGCTATTTGTTCGTACAATCACTATTTGGTAAGTTACAGGTGCAAGGAAACTATCAAATTCAGACATTTTGTCAAAGCACACCAAGGCTCTCCTCATCCGCCTCGTCCCGCGGCACCTTCTCCGCTGGAGAAGGCTAACTGTACACTTCGCTTTTTTAGTAGCCACTTGCAAACGGTTTTACATTCTATAGCATATATCTATTAAATGGAATATGGCAAGCCTTTGGTTATGATCCTTTTACACAAAAACACTTGCGTACCGTAATTTGGTATGCAAGTGCTTTTGTATGTGCTATTAAAAAGTTGGTTATTTGCCGTTCAATTCACTTTTTGAACCAGCTCGGGATCGGGGATCGTGACCTCTTCAATCGAAGCTCCAAGCTCTTGCAGCTTGCCGACAATATCATCGTAGCCGCGCTTGATATAGTGTACGCCGCTGATCTCGGTGACTCCTTCGGCGGCAAGTCCCGCAATTACCATCGCAGCCCCCGCGCGCAGGTCGTACGCTTCCACAGGTGCGCCCGTCAGCTTTTCCACGCCTACAAAGGTTGCGGTGCGCGTATCGAGCATCACGGTAGCTCCCATCTTGCGAAGCTCATCCACATAGCGGAAACGGTTTTCCCAAATGCTTTCCTGGATACAGCTCACTCCGTTCGCCATGCACAAAAGCGGAGCAAACTGCGGATGCATATCGGTGGGGAAGCCGGGGTAATAAAGCGTTTTGATATTGACGTTGCGAAGCTCGCGCGTGCCGCGAACGATCACGGAGTCGTCCAATTCCTCCACGTCAACGCCCATTTCCATGAGCTTTGCCGTGATGGTTTCAATGTGCTTGGGGATCACCGAATGAATATGCACACATCCTCCCGTTGCCGCGGCGGCTACCATATAGGTTCCCGCCTCGATCATGTCGGGAATGATCGTGTAGCTGCAGCCGTGCAGCTCACTGACACCGCGGATCTTGATCACGGGAGTACCCGCACCCGTAATATTTGCACCTGCGGAGTTGAGGAAGTTTGCAAGGTCAACGATATGCGGCTCTCTTGCGGCGTTTTCAATCACGGTGGTTCCTTCTGCCAAGACGGCGGCAAGGATCACATTGACCGTAGCACCCACCGATGCCACATCGAAATAGACCGAGCTGCCGCGGAGTCCATTTTCGGCACAAAGCTGAAAATATCCGTTTTCATTTGCAACGGTTGCTCCCAAGGCCTCAAAGCCTTTCATGTGCTGATCCAAGGGACGCGAGCCGAAATCGCAGCCGCCGGGCCAGCCGACGGTGGCTTTTCCAAAGCGTCCAAGCTCAGCCCCCAAAAGATAGGTGGAGCCGCGCAGCTTTTTGACCAGATCAAGGGGAGAGGTGCCTTGACGAATATGTGAAGTATCGATGCGCACGGTGTTTTTCTTGCGTAAAGAAACGCGCGCACCCATTTGTTCCAGTATTTCAAGAGAGGTGGAAATATCGCTTACCTGCGGAATGTTTTCCAGCACGCAAACATCGCCCACCAATATAGTTGCAAAAAGGATCGGGAGAGCGGCGTTTTTCATACCGCTGATCGAAATGCTTCCGTGCAGCGGCTTGCCTCCCTGAATGATGATTTTTGTTGCCATTTTTGCTACCAAAGAACGCTTTTATGCGTTCCGATTCCTTTGCTGCGATTTTGAATGCAGACTGCTACCATTTTCTCTCTGCGGAAAAGCTCGGCTTTGATCGAAAAATATCGACTGATAGTAGTATTATAGATATTATAACACAACATATAGAAAAAGGGAAGTCCTTTTTTACTTTTTTTGAAAAATTTTTCCGTGCTTTTTAGCCAAAAAACGAAAATAGCGTCTCTGCTGACAATATATGCATAAAAAGGCTTTTCGGTGTCGGTTTACGCAAAGGTTGAACGGTAATAAGCAACCGCCAGATCCACCACCATGCCATAGCTTTTTGTTCCTTCGGCACTGCCTTGGGATTGCAGATAGAGATTGTTTGTGGCTTCGCTGATATCGGCGGCAAAGCTGTCGCGGTACTGCTCAAAAAATGCCGCGTAAGCATCCTCTTCGGCGCGCACCTCCATGGGCAGGGTATAGTAGACCGAGGTGTATTTTTGCGCATCGACCGATGCCAGCGCCGAAGCCACGTATTCATAAAGATTGAGCGCACCGCTGTATCGGATATAGGGATCGTCCGATTCCATGCAGATCAGAAAGGCGATGAAGTTTGCCTCGTCCTCCTTTGCAATTCCGCGCTGGTGTGCCATTTCATGCGCGGCGGTGTACGGAATGGTATAGTCGGGAAAATTGATGTTGATATTGGCTTCTCCCGTGAAAAAGGTATACACTCCCGTGATATGCGTATAGGACATCGGTTCGCTCAGCATCACGGTCTTGACATCCGCGGAAAAGGTATCGATAAAATCATATTTCTGGCAGAATCGATCGTAAGCCTCAAGCAGCTTTTCGTTCATCTCTTTGTATGAATAGGGCATCAGCGATCTGCCGCTTTCCAGAAAGACGATCTCATCGGAGCATTGTCCGATCTCATCGGAGAGCAACAGAGCGGTTTGATACAGCTCATCGGCACTGCTTTTTTTGCGTTCCAGCTCCAGCTTCTCGTCCAAGGTGGTTCCGTGGTGTCCTGCGGCAAAATTCCATACGAACAAAATGCCGATCACACAGATCACCGAGAAAATAATGCCGAGATAAGTCAGCATCGAGCGGTTGCTGTCGCAGTAATGCTTGTTTCCGATACGAATGAGCAGATAGATCCAAAAAGGGATCAGGAGAAGCAACAGCTCTGCCAGCGAGAAGGGGATCCACGAGGTCAGCTTGGCAAGAATCAGACGGCAAAACTGCCCGATCGATTGGTTGAACCAATCCGAAAAATCGGGGCTGAGAAGAAAAATAATATATAAAACCGCGCTCAACGCTGTGATCAGATAGATGATCTTACAGGCAAGCGGCAATCGTTTCGGTTGTTGCTGGGAGACGGCGTTCATGATGCTCCTTTCCGAGCTTATTGCTCAAAATTCGGGAAGTATTGCTTTACCAAGGCGGCAAAATCGGCGGCGGGAGGCGATGTAACCGTGACCGTTCTACGGTCGGACGGATGCGGAAAGGACAGACTGTGGGCGTGCAACGCGTGTCGCGCGATATCGGGTGAGGGCGTACCGTACAGATCATCTCCCGTAATGGGATATCCAAGATGCGCAAAATGTACCCGAAGCTGGTGTGTCCGTCCCGTAATCGGATGCGCTTGCACTAAGGTGTGTCCGTTTTCTGCGGCAAGCACGCGGTACTCGGTCAGCGCAGGATCGGCATCGGGGGCGTCGGGTGAGCAGACCTCGCGCACGATGATGCTTTGCGCGGTTCGGTGCAGGGGAGCGTCGATCACGCCCTCCTTGTCTTGCATTTCTCCGTCCAGCACCGCAAGATATGTCTTTTTGATCTTGCCCTCCTTCATGGCATCGCTCAGTTTCCCCGCCGTTGGTCGGTCGCGTGCGATCAGCAAAAGCCCGCTTGTGTTTCGGTCAAGTCGGTTGATCGGGCGAAACACAAACGGAATTCCCAGATTCGCATAGCGAAAGGCAAGCGCATTGGCAACAGTGTCGTAGTGATGATCGTGCGAGGGGTGTGTGGGCATATTGGCGGGCTTGGAGGGAACCACAAGATAGTCGTCCTCGTAAAGGATCTCGATGGGAAGATCAACGGGGGCAATCGGCGCGGCTTCTTCGTCTTCAAAGGCAAGCTCCACCACGTCGCCACATTGCAGAATGCGGCGCACGGTAGCGTGCTCTCCGTTGACCGTGATCCCGCCCGTCATAAACTTCAGATGCTTGATCAGCTTTGAGGAAAAGCCGAGCTCATGCTTCAGGTATTGCAACAGCGGCATGCCGTGTTGTTCTTCCGTAATTCTTTTTTGCATCGGCTTTCCTCCTTTGTGTTTTTATCTCTCCTATTATAGCATTTCTTTATGGCGAATACAAGAAGATTTTGTGATAGAATTGAAATAATTATGAATTGTTTGGAACAGCTATTGAAAAAAATTTTTTTTATGATAAAATAAAAGCAGAATGAAACCGAAAGGATCGAATGGTATGAGCATCAAAAAGTCGGTCGCCCTTTTCTTGGCGATCCTGCTGTGCATGACCTTCTTGTACGGATGCACCGCTGAGAGCGAATCTTTCACGGCAGAGCCCGTTACCTTAACGCCTCTGGCGGAGTTGGATCGAAGCAAGCTTGGAGACTACACCGCAAATGAGGAGACTCGCAATCGCGTTGCCGCTTTGAAACAGACCTTTGACGGTATGCCCGAAACCGAGGTATCGCTTTTTGCGGTAACCGAGCATGAGAATAGCTGTGAGATCACCAAATATCTCGGAACGGGAAAGGCGGCATCGGTGCGGATCCCCGCCGTGATCAACGGAAAGCCCGTGACCGCGATCGCCAACGGAGCCTTTGCGGGAGATGCGGATGTAAAGGCATTGTATATTCCCGACGGTGTGATCTCGATCGGAACCAATATTCTGACCGATTCTCCCGACGTTTCCGCTCTGCGCACACCCTTTATGGGAGCAAGCCGCGACAGCGAACAGTATCTCGGCTACTTTTTCGGTGCCGAAAGTTATATCAATAACCCTTTGAACATTCCGGCTACATTGAAATATCTGGAGATCGGAGAGGGCGCAGAAAAAATCGCCTCCTACTCGTTGTTCGAATGTAACGATCTGGAGTTGATTACTCTGCCCGAAAGCGTGAAAACGGTTGAAAGCTACGCGTTGTACGGCTGCACCAGCCTGTTGGCGATCAATGTCGATCATCTGACCACGCTTGCACCTCACGCGCTTCATTCCTGCTCTGCCTTGACCAAGCTGACCTTTTCCGAGACATTGACCTCGATTGGATTGGGTGCCTTGGAGGGATGCGAAGAGATCCGTACCCTGACCTTGCCCTTTGTTGGCGGAAGCGCAACCGAAAATACTTATCTGGGCTATATTTTCGGAGCCGAGACTCCCGATTTTGCACCGGGGTACTATCCGCAATATCTGACGCGTATTACGGTGCTTGACATTTGTACCGCGCTTGGTCAGTTTGCCATGTATGAGTGCGATATGCTGACCGAGGTAACGCTTCCCGATACGCTGACCTCTATCGGTCTTCGTGCCTTTTCGGGGTGCTTGTATCTGGAAAGCATCACGTTCCCGAATGCTTTGACAAGCATCGGAGACAACGCCTTTTTTGGGTGCCGCAGCTTGAAAGCATTGGATCTTTCCCAAACTGCACTGACCTCGATCGGTACCAATGCATTCTATTTCTGCGATGCTCTGACCGAGGTGAAGCTGCCCGACTCCTTGACTGTTCTGCCTGCATCCTGCTTTGCACAATGCAACCAGCTGGCAAGCATCAATCTGGAGAATATTGTAACCATCGGAAAAAACGCGTTCCGCGGATGTCCCGATCTCCCGGATGGTACTTACTAATACAAAAACGATCCGCGCTCCGTTGAAGGGAACGCGGATCGTTTTTGTCTGTCGATTTATTTGGAAATGATGGTTACACCGCCGGGAACGATGCCGGTCTGCTCGTAAACGATGGCGTTGATCTGGGCGATTTCTGCTGCCTGCAGATCCTGCGATTTCACGATGATGCTGGCATTGTCGCCGTTCAGTACGGCAATGCAATCCTCAAAGCCCTTTGCCATGATCAGCGATTCGATGTTTGCTTCCTTTTGGATCTCGTCGGCAATGGTGGCAATGCTCTCCAGAGCCTCTGCCTTTGCGGCTTCGGTGGAGGATGCACTGTCAACAACAGCCTGCAGAACCTCAAGTGCTTCGTCACGTGCTTTCTGGCGGCTGGAAAGCGTTGCCGAGAAATACGAATCGGTGTCGGCGGTTCCGCTGCCTTCGGTTACATTGTCGGAAATGTTCCCGCTGGGCTGATCGTAGCCGTCGTAGCCCTCGGGAGCGGTTTCGGGCGTGAACAGCAGCCAGTTGAGCAGTACGGCAACTCCGATGAGCAATACCGAGCAGGCAATGGCGATGTTCTTTTTGCCGATCTTCACCACGATGGCTCTGAACTTGTTGTTTTGCTTGACTTCGCAAAGTGCGGTCGATTGGGTTTTCATAGATAAGTAATCCTCCTGTGTTTTGTTTCGCTATATCTTATGAGTGCGGAAAACAGAATATGACGCAAAGACGAAAAATGTTCGTCTTTTCTTTTATGCGCCTTGTGTGATGTAAATACGGTTTGTGGGCGTGTGAAAGGTTGCGCTGAGCAGGGAGACCAGCTCGTTGCTCCGTATAGGGGAGAGGGATGTGCGGCAAACCACGCCGATCCCCATGATCTCGGGTGCTTGGCGGGAGAGCAGAAGCGCTTGCGCCGAGGAGCCGCTTCCCACGATAACGTATTCCTCGTTCTCTCCCTGCCATTCAGTGGCATAAATTTCTCGGAAGCTGCCCTCCAATGTGACGATCGCCGACACCTCACCAAGCCCCATCGAGGCGCAAAGCTCCTCGATTCGCGTTTCCAGATATTCCTGATAGCGGACCGTATCGGTTTCGGGGACAGGCACTGTGTCTTCGATCGGCTCGGTGACATTTGATTCATGGGAACCGAACAGGATCAGAGCGATCCCGATCACACCGCCAACGATCAAGATCCAGATCGGCATTTTTTTAGCGGATCCGTCTTTGCTTTTTTTGAAAAATGAAATCATGATTCTCTCCTTCGTATGCCTTAATTAAAGACAACAATTAAATTTACGTCCATTTGTAAACAAACAAGTTTGTACGTACCAAAGGCTCCCTTGTGTAAAGGGAGCTCCGCCGCAGGCGGTGAGGGATTGTTTTGAAGTGGATTTTGCTTTTTTACAACCCCTCCGTCAGGCCTTCGGCTGCCACCTCCCCTTACACAGGGGAGGCTCTTTTTTTCCTCCCGGAAGGTCATCGCATAGGCTTTTGATATGCCAATGTTAAAAGAGCCTTTGCGTTGTTTTTAACAAAATAGATGTGTCTTTAATTAAGTCAGTGGTTATTCAATAACTGTAACACATTCGCAGCCAAGCAGATCTGTCACATAGTCTTCCATTTCCGCAGGCGACTTCCAAACGGCATTCCCCGAGAGAAACAGCGTCACCTTTTCGGGGCGCAGCTCGTCACCGTTCTTTGCCCATGCTACATGACAGCGCAATTCTCCCTTGGCGATCGAAAAGCGTTCCTCCAGCGTTTGCGTCAGCATATCGCAAAAGTATGCTGTGGAATGGCTCTCCAGTGCCTCGTCCAGAACGGATTGGTAGTCGCTTTGATCATTTTGCTCCGTACCAAAGGAAAAATCTCCGTTCTGCCAATCCTTCCACCCGATGATCAGATTGGAAAGCGGCGCGATCAGAATGCAGATCCACACAAGCGCGGCAATTAGGCGCAGATGCTTGGAAAGACCGGACCGAACCCCCTCGGGGGAGAGGATTCCAACGATTGCCAGAACGGGTGCTGCGGCAAGCAGTGAGATCAAATATTCTTTCATACGTCCTCCTTTATCCAACGGCGGTTCCGCAACAGGCAAGCAGGATCAGCGCAAGCAGAAGCACTGAGGAACAAATGCTCACCGCCGCAATCAGATATCCCAGGATCGATGCGAATTCCTCCAACAGCTTTTTTTCGCGTTCACAGCCTAACAGATCGGCAATTGATGCCGCAATTTGCCAGGTTAAACGCAACAAAAACAGCTTGACCAGCGTTGGCAGAAGCATCAGAACCACCAGCAGAACCCCGCAAACGCCAACCGTTCCGCGCAAATAGCCAACGCCCGCACTGATGGTACGAAACACCTCGGCAACCGAGCCTCCCACCACGGGGATCCAGTTGGTCGCGGCAAATCTGACACTGCGCATTGCCAAAGAGTCGGCACGGGTTCCCAGCGTGTTTTGCGCGGCAAGCATCGCAAGCAACAGCATCATCAAAAATGCCAACGCTGTGGTATAGTTCTTTTTAACGGTAGAGAGAAGTCCGCCCGTGCGCAACGAGGAATCGATCGATCCCATCAGGGCAAACGCCATGCAAATACCGCAAAAGGGAAGGATGCTTTTTCCAACGATCTCCTCCAACACCGTCATATAGACCGAAAGTCCCGCCGATGATGCCACCGCCGTTGACGTGTTGCCTCCCATGGCGTAAAGCGTGCCGTTGAGTGGCAGAAGTGCGGCGGTTACGGAATTGAGATTCCCAAAGTATTGAGTGACCTTCTCCAAGCAGAAATAGCTTTGTGCCATCAGTGCCAGCGTGATGACCAACGTTGTGCAAAACCCGAAGGCTCGTCCGATTCCGTCGCTTGAAAAGGCGGTTTTCAGGGCATTGCAAACCGCCGTGATCAGCAACAGTCCGCACACGGTTGCCAGCACCTTAACGCAATCTCCGATCTCGGCTCCGATCAGCTTCAAAAGTGTTTGGATCAGATAGGAAAAGCTGCTCATTTCCATCACCGCGTCTGCCGATTCCTTTGCATTGTCCGAAAACACTTCGGGCGGCAACAGCTCCGCCACATCCTCGGGAATACTGTCCAGCCATGTGCCGTATTCCTCGGGCATCTGCTCATAGGTTATCTCGGTGTTGGCTTCCTCCGCAACGATCGAAAGCGATAAGAAGAGGATCGAGAGAGAAAGCAAGCAGAGAAAGCACGCGATTTTGTAACCGTACCGTTTCATGCTATCCTCCCAGCGCGAGCAGCTCTTTTGCGGTTGAGAGGATCTGCTCCATCAAGGGAATACACAGAAGGAGAATTTCGATCTTTCCCACCAGCTCCACACCGCCCGCAAGGCTTCCTTCTCCGCTTTCCCGACACAGCTCCGCGGCATAATGCGAAAGAAAGGCGATACCGAGCGCTTTCAGGAGAATTTTTGCATAAAGCACTTGCTCCGTTCCCAAAAGACCGCCCAGATATTCGATGACGGGGGAGAGCGCGCCGATCGCAATACCTCCGAACAGAATTGCAAGCGCGATCCGTAAAAGCGGCGAAAAATCGGTTTTCCATTGCTTGACGATCAACACAGCAAACAGAGCGGGGACCGCCAGCATACATGCCTTCAGCGCAACCATATTGATTACAAATCAAACAGCGAGAGGATCAGATCAAACAGCCCTCGAATCTCGCTGATCAGAATCATCAGAACGGCAAGGATCCCCGCAATGGTGACGAAGGTCGCCTGCTCGTCCCGTCCCGTTTTGGACAACACCTGCGAGGCAACCGCAACCAGGATCCCCACGCCTGCGATCTTAATGATCATGGAAATATCCATTTTGACCTCCTGTTTTTTGAATTACCACAGCAAAATAACCGCTCCAAGCCCCGCACAAAGATGCAGCGTAACCAGCATTTTTTGGCGCATGGGCAGATTTTGCTTTATCTTGTCGCGGTGTGCCTCCAACGCCTTCAGATAGTGATCGCACCGCTTGACCTGCTCCTGCCGATAGCTTGTGCCAAGCTCTCCGAGCAAGGCTCTCAACAGCGCTTTGCAGTCTTCGTCCAGGAATGCCTCGGAGGAGCGGAACAACCGATCGGGAGTCGGATTTTCACCGTTGCATCCGAGCGTATCCAATAAAGCCCGATCGGTATTGGATAAGATCTGATTGATCGGCAGGGAAAAGCAGTCGATCCGATTGCGTACCTCGTACAAAAGCGTGATCCACGCCTCCAGCACCGCCAGTCCCTTCCGTTCCTTTTGCACGCGGCTCCAAGCGGCAAGGGCGACGATTCCCAGTACCGTACATGCTCCGAGAATGCGGATCATTTTTTTGCATCCTCCCATGCTGTAAAGCAATACCGAAATCTTGTCCCATCGCGCGCAAGCCCCACATACGTATGGAAGATCGCCGCCTCGTGAAGCTCCCGAAAAATCGGACGCGAGAGAAGCTCGGAAAGACGGGATGCGTGTGCTGAGGCGATCAATGGGATGCCGCAATTTGCGTTTTCCAAAATGGACCGTGCATCCTCGGCACTGCCGATCTCGTCGCAGATCACAAGCTGTGCGCCAAAGGAGCGTGTTGCGATCTCGATTCCCGCACCGCGCGGATAACTTTCCAAAATATCCAGACAAAGGTTTTTGTCCTCAAGTGTATACTTTAATTCGGAACGCGTGTCAACCACCACGGTGCGCAGGTTATAGGCGGCAGAGGCGGCAAGGGCGGCGGTTGCACGTAAAAGAGTGGTTTTTCCAACACCGGGCGGGGAATAGATCAGAATCCCGCCGTTTTTTTTGCGTAGCTGCAGCAGTTGCAGAATCGGAGAGGCATCCACCCGAACGCGATGCGGAATGCGGATCATCAGTCCCGTGACCGAATGAACGCCGATCACACGATTTTGTTCCACGGTCGCACTTCCGCAAACGCCGACGCGAATCCCGCCGGAAAGGGAAAGATATCCGTTGTTGATGCTCTGGCTGTAGGCATACAGGGAGCCCTCACACATTTCCAAAAGCAGCTTGCGTATCATCTGTTCATCGGCAAGAAAGCCTGTCCTGATATTTCGCGTACCGCAACTGACGCTGCAATAGCGGTTTGCATGCAGACGGATCTCCTCAATACGCTCGGCACCGCAAAAACGAACCGCGTCCAACAGCGGCGTGGGAAGAATGCGACAGAGAATATCGGGAAGCGCGAGAGGAATCATTCGAATATCGGTTTGTTGCATAAAAACCTCCTTGATCAAAAACGTCCGAGTGCTCGGCACTCACTTGCTCCATCCTATGCGGTATTTTGCGGGAATAGAACCTTTTTTGCAAAAATGCATATTCTGTTAGCAAAAACGGGGAGGAGATTACGATGATTTTGAAATCAACGGGCGAGGATGCCTATTTTGCCGCATCCAACAGCGAAAGAGGTTTTTTCAGTTACTATAAGGAATGCTTTGATGCGGCGCGCGTCAAGCGAGTGTTTGCTGTCAAGGGCGGTCCCGGAACGGGAAAAAGCCGCTTTTTGCGTGACGTGGCGGTGTATGCCGAAGATCGGGGCTGGACTGCCGAATATATTTACTGTTCCTCCGATGCCGATTCGCTGGACGGTGTGATCCTAACCTCAGGGGAGGATTGCATCGCGCTGTTGGATGCAACGGCACCGCACGTTTATGAGCCTGCTTTGCCGGGGGTGCGGGAGGAGATCGTCAATCTCGGAAGCTTTTGGAACAGAGAAAAGCTGTGCGAAAGCAGTGAACTGATCACCTTATTGAATCAGCAAAAAAGCGCGGCATACCGCAGATGCTACCGATATTTGCGTTCCGAGGGCGAATTGATGAAGGTTTGCGACAGTCTGACAGAGCCGTATATCAAGCGTGAGGCTCTTCGCGCATTTGCCGAAAAGCAGGTGCGCGATCTGCAAGAGGGGTCCGGATATGAATCCTCACCGGCGCTGATCCGATCGGTTGGTATGCGCGGCGAGGTGATCTTTGATACCTACTTTGCCGACGCGGAGCAAACGGTACTTTTAGAGGACTGTTACGGATGCGCACAGGTCTTTTTAGGGCGAATTGGTGAGATGGCGATCGAAAAGCAATGGAAGATCCGAGTCTCGCACGATCCCGTCTTTCCCGACCGTTTGGACGGACTCTTTTTGCAGGATTTCCGCCGTGCGTTTGTGATTCTCCCCAAGGAAATTGAGAAGCCGCGGGGGCGCGTGCTGTCTTTGCGGCGATTTGCCGAGATATCGGGGATGCGTGCCGTGCGCGGGCAGGTACGGTTTACGCGCCGCTTGATGGAGTCCATGAGAGAGGGCGCGCTGGATGCTTTGCGTGAGGTACGGGAGCTGCATTTTGCACTGGAGGATTGTTACGTTTCGGCAATGGATTTTGAAGCCAAGGAAAATTTCACAAAAATCTTTTGCAGTCGCTTATTTGACTTGAAAAACCAATGACAATATGGTATAATATGATATAATTGGAAAAAAGAAAGGACGGATGGAAAAATGAAGGTCGCGCTGTTTACGCTCAACGGATCGTGGTCGCACACGTCATTGGCTTTGCGATGCCTGCGTGCCCCGTTGGAGCAGGACGGCTTTGACGTTGCGCTGATCGAATACAGCCTGCGTGACCGTACCTCTTTCGTTCTGGAGCAACTGGTCCGTGCCAATGCCGATGTCTACAGCTTTTCCTGCTATATCTGGAATCTTTCTCAAATGCTGGAATTGGCACAGACCTTGCGCGAGATCCGTCCTGCGGTCAAAATCGTTTTGGGCGGTCCCGAGGTTTCCTTTGGGGAAGAACGTTTTTGCGATCTGCCTTATATCGATGCGGTGATCTGCGGGGAAGGGGAAGAGGCGCTTCCCATGCTCTGTCGGGCGATCCGAAACGGAGAGGGGCATGATCGCGTTTTACACGCATCCCAAACGCATACCATGAGGGACGAGGGCATCCTTTACCGAGACGGCGAAGCCAAGGGCAATATTTTATATTACGAATCGTCGCGCGGCTGTCCTTATCGGTGTGCGTACTGCCTGTCCTCATCGGGTGTTGGCGTGCGGCTGAAAAGCGTGGAACAAACACTTACCGATCTGGAAGTCTTTGAACGCCTGGACGGCGACTGCAAGATCATCAAATTCGTTGACCGTACCTTTAACGCCGACGTCAGGCGCGCCAATGCGATCTGGAAAGCCTTGCTGGACGGGCGATTTACCAAGCACTATCACTTTGAGGTGTGTGCATCGCTTTTGAACGAGGAAAGCTTTGCGATCCTTTCGCAGTTCCCAAAGGGGAAGATCCAGCTGGAATTCGGTCTGCAAAGCACCAATCTTCCCACCTTGGATGCCACTTCGCGCCACATTGATCCCAAAGCGGTCATTTCGGCGGTCAAACGTGTTCATAACATGGGAAATATCCATGTTCATCTGGATCTGATCGCGGGACTTCCGTATGAAGGATATGAGCGCTTTGCAAAGTCGTTTGACGATGCTTACGGCTCGTGTGACCTGTTGCAGTTGGGCTTCTTAAAGCTTCTTTTCGGAACAGAGCTGCGGCGGAAAAAGGAGGAGTACGGCTACCGATGCTTGCCCATGCCGCCCTATACCGTGCTGGCAAGCAACTGGATCACTTATGAGGAGATGCAAAAGCTTTCTCACATTGCCGAGGTGCTGGAGCGCTATCTGGAAAGCGGCAGGTTTGCGCACACACTTTACTTGGTCACGCCTCATATAAAGTCGCCCTTTGCGTTTTGGGAGGGGCTTGCCGAGTATCTTGCCGCAAAGGACTCCCGTCCTCTGCAAAAAATCTCTCAGCCCGATGCTTATCGCTATTTTTCGGACTACATTCAAACCACCTGCCCAAATATCGAAAAACAAAAATTGATGGAGATGCTGGGTGCCGATTTTTCTCAGCACGAGCATAAAAATCCGCCAAGCTTTCTTCGGATGCAGTAAAATATAGGAGAGGAAATACCATGAAAAAAACAACCTTAAACGGAATCTGGAAATACAGAATCGGAAAAGGCGTTTGGGAGGACATTCAAGTCCCGTTTTCGCGTCTGCCCGTTGGACATTCGGAATGCTTTCGTACCTTTGATCTTGACGAGCGCGCCGAAAAGATCTTTTTGCAGTTTGACGGCATTACCTACGGCGCGCGCGTGACGCTGAACGGAACGGTTTTGGGCGAAATGCTGGCGTATGCCGAATATCGCTTTGATGTAACAAGCCTTGTGAAGTCCAAGGGCAACGAGCTGCTTTTGGAGCTGGAGGATATCGAGCCGAAGTTTGGTCCCACCGAGGGCTGGGAGAATTTCGGCGGTATCATCCGTGACGTTTCCTTACTTTATTCCACCGCAAATTACATCGAGGACGTCTTTTTCCACTCTGAAATCACCGATGATTATACTGCCGCTGCAATGACGGTGGAAATCAAAGCCGCGCTTGGAACGGGAACCTTTACGGTTGCTTTGTTTGACGGCACCGAAAAGGTTGTCGAATACAGCCAATCGCATGGAGAAATCGCGGTTCAGACCATTCAAAATATCAAGCTTTGGTCGCCCGATACACCGAATCTGTATCGCTTGGAGGTCACTCTTTGCGACGGTTCTGTTGCTCTTGATCACTACGCCTGCATGGTCGGCTTCCGCGAGATCACGCACGACCGCCACCGCTTCCTTGTGAACGGCAAGCCGCTCTTCTTCAAGGGCGTTTGCAAGCACGAAATGGTAGGCGACAGCGGACACTGTCCCACCGAGGAACAGATCGAATCCGATCTTCTTCTGATCAAGAAAATGGGCTGTAATTTCGTGCGCCTGGTACACTATCCGCACCATAAAAAGACGTTGGAGATCGCCGATCGCATCGGCTTGATGGTTTCCGAGGAGCCCGGACTCTGGTGGTCGGATACCTCCGATCCCGATGTTGCTGGTGGTAGTATCGAGGTGCTGAAACGTACCATCATGCGTGACCGCAACCATGCTTGCATCGCGTTCTGGCTCTCCTTCAACGAGTGCCGCTTCACCGAGAAGTATCTGGTGGACAGTGCGAATGCCTGCCGCGCGTACGATCCCACTCGTATGGTATCGGGCGCAAACTGCATGAGCGACGAGGACACGCTGATCTACTACAACAAGTGTGGCTTTGATTTTTACACCATGCACCCGTATTCGGCAACCTTTGAGCGATCCAAAAAGAGTGCCGAAATGCTGCACGATAAGCCCTTGCTGTTTACCGAGTGGGGAGGCTATTACGTTTACGACAATCCGCACCTGCTCCGCGATTTTATGACCGAGATGAACAAGCTCTACCTGGCAAATTCCGATGAGGGCTCCTTGGCGGGTGCATTCCTTTGGTTCTTTGCCGAGCTCAACGATTTCAACCGCTCCGAGCCTGCCTGCACCGACGGTGTGCTTCATGAGGGCGTTGTGGACAAATACCGCCGTCCGACCATGATGTTCGATACCTTCTGCGAGTGCTTGAAGATGTACGACGGCGAGAAAAAAGAAAAGCCCTTCTTCCTTGAAGAGGGCGAAGGGTATGAAGCACTTGATCTTTCGGCGCGTATGAATGCCGAGGGCGGTGCCGATTTCGGTGCGCTTTTTGAACAGGTGAAGGCAGATGCTTTGCTGGTACCGCTCTCTATGCGCAAGCGCAAGCTGAAAACAGGCCCCATTGCGGAGAATATTCCGTTCCTCTATGCGATCCCGAAGGTGATCTCTAAAGATGCGGCGGTCACTCTCACAGGCAAGGGAAGTGCCGAGAAGATCACGTTGATCGGAATGACAGCATTCCCCGGCGGTTACCCGTTGCGCGGAAGCGTTTACGGCAAGGAGCTGGTAAAGGTTCAAATCTGCTACACCGACGGAACAGCGGACGAGCGCATTTTGAAGGACGGCGTGGATATCACCACGGCGTACGGGCTCAATTTCTCGTCGCGCATCAACGCAACCGCCGAAAATGCCAAGCGCTTTGCTACCTTTGGCCGCGATAAGAACTACGACGTGTACCTGATGAACCGCTTGGAGCTTGCCGCAAATCCCGAAAAAACGATCCAAACCGTAACGCTGAGCGCAATCGAAGAAACTTCCGTTCTTCTTTACGGCGCGTTTTGTTGATCGTATGAAAAAGGATCAGAATATGTTCCCGACAACAATTCAACCAATGACGACCGAGCGGGAAATGGACGAAAAGGGATATGTTCATTGGAAATCATGGCAGGAAACCTATGCCGATTTGATGCCAAGGGAATATTTGGCAACGTTGACCTTGGATAAGTGTGTCAAAATGGCGCATAAATGGCACCAAAATACACTTTTATTGAAGGTAGACGGCAAGGTCGCGGGATTTTGTTGCTTTGGAAAAAGCAGAGATACGCAGGATGCAGGTGAGGTTCTTGCACTCTATCTGTTGCGGGAATATCACGGTCAAAAGCTGGGATATACCTTGCTGAAAAAGACTGTAGAGGAATATTTAGACGCAGAGACAATCTATCTTTGGGTACTTGCGGGCAACGAACGTGCAATTAATTTTTACAAAAAATTCGGATTTGATTTTACGGGAGCCGAAAAAAACACCGCATTCGGAACAGAATTGCAAATGTGCTTCATATATAAGGGCTTCTAATCCTGTGATAAATTGATTTGGAGAGCAAATGGAAAAATTAAGAACACGAAAAAACACGCGATTGCAAGGCGCCGATTATAATGGGACGGGTGTGTTTTTCTTAACGATTTGTACCCAAGATAAGCGATGTATGCTTTCACATATTGTAGGGACCGGCGTCCCCGACGGTCCGCGTATTGAATTGACCGCGTATGGAAAAATTGCGGATAGATGCATCATCAGATAAGTGATTTCTATCAAGATATAACGGTGGATGATTATGTAATTATGCCAAACCACATTCATATTCTATTATGTGTGAAGGAGAGTGTAAACGGACCGTCGAGGACGCCGGTCCCTACAATT
>JAFTKI010000081.1 GCA_017453335.1 Clostridia bacterium | reverse complement strand
CCTGCTGACGGGCTCGGCCGCCTCGGTGGCGGTGTTCTTCGGGGCGGAATTGTTTCTCGAAAACGCGGTCATCGTGACCAAGACCTTTACCGAGACCGTCTGGGTCGATGCCAAGCTGGAAAGCTGGCAGATGTATATGTGCTGGTCTCCCCCCGAGGGCTGGGGAACGGGCTCCTATCAAGAGCTGACCAAAACCGAGGTGGGCATCCTCATGGGAGAGTACAGCCCCACCTTCAAGATCCACTTTTACATCATCTCCCTGGTACTGATCATTTCCCTGCTCAACTGCTTCTACGGCTTTGCCAAGATACTCCAAAGCGGTAACAAGCAAAGACTCAAGCCCCTGGTGATGCAGTCGGTGGCCTCGATCGCCTTTTTGGGGATGTGCCTCTGGGCCTGCTTCACCGCCTTTTATCGGACGGGCTCGATCCAGGTCTCTCCCCTGTCCGCCCTTCTCATGTGTAGCTTCTTTATTCTGTTCGGTGTCACGGTGGGCGTTTACGTCGCCTCCTTTACGGTGGACAAGCGGCGGCTGTTCTCGATGGTCGTCCCAGCCTTCTCGGCCTCCGTCACCACTTTGGTGATGTATATCGGTGAGATGTGCCTCCTGAGCGGCCACGTTTACTGCTTCGGCCAAGGCTTTTTCTTTGACAGCCTGCCCGTCATCGTGCTAGCCCCCGTGGATCTGCTGGTGATTCTTGTGTCGGGGGCGGTCACCGCGCTGATCGCCGTAAAGCTGGGGAAAGGCACGCCTGCTGTCCCCACCGCAGAAGATAGCGTTTCCCCTGCGGAGACTTGACGGACGCATCACAGACGATCAAACACATCCGAAAATATTTTCAAAAAAGAAAATTATTTTTCAAAAACCCCTTGACATTTGACGCGAAATCGTGTATAATCTATCCGTTGCCGTTTTAGACCCTCTTTAAGCGGTAACGGATAGATGCGGGAGTGGCGGAACCGGCAGACGCGCACGTTTGAGGGGCGTGTGGTTAACACCGTACGGGTTCAAGTCCCGTTTCCCGCACCAAGTCTTAATAGCTTGAACTTTTTCACAGTTGGGAAAAAGTTCGGGCTATTTTGTTTTTATAGCGAATATGAGAATTTTCGGTATTGATTAAGAAAATGTCCCAATACATATTTACTAAAAACGGCAAATGGAGAATTGATCTCTGTTTGCCGTTTTTTGGTGTGCTTTTTCAGGACCTTTCCTTCGTTCAGTTTTGCTGATAATTTACCGTAAACCAAGGTATAATAAAAAGAAACAAATTTATGGTAAAATATTAGCAAAAAGGAGATTTGACAATGAGAACAATTACAAACGAGCACATTGAGAATTTTAAGAACTATCTGATCAACGAGGAAAAGTCCGAGGCGACGGTGAGCAAATATTTGCATGATGTGACGGTGTTTGCCGAGTGGTTGGGAGAACGCGAGATAGAAAAGGGCGCGGTGGTGGAATATAAGGCTGAATTATGCGAAAAGTACGCGCCTGCCAGCGTAAATGCAACACTGTCTTCTCTCAATTGCTTTTTCGCTTTTTGTGGGTGGTATGAGCTGCGCGTGAAGAATTTGAAAATTCAGCGTCAGATCTTTGCCTCTACCGAAAAGGAACTGACTAAAACCGAGTACGAGCGTCTTTTGACAGCGGCAAAGTCGAAGAAGAACGAGCGACTGTATTTGCTTATGCAGACAATCTGCTCCACGGGGATCCGTGTGTCGGAGCTGAAATTCATCACGGTCGAAGCGGTGGAGCGTGGAATCGCCGAAATCAACTGCAAGGGTAAGCGGCGGCAGGTATTTTTGCCGAAGGAACTGCGAAAGATGCTCGGTCGGTATATCCGTGAGCAAAAAATAAAAAGCGGTGCCGTATTCGTCACAAAGAATGGCAATCCGCTTGACAGATCGAATATTTGGAGTGACATGAAAAAACTTTGCAAGACGGCGAATGTATCGGAGAAGAAGGTTTTTCCGCACAATCTCCGCCATCTTTTCGCGCGCACGTTTTACAGCATCCAAAAGGATGTGGTGCGATTGGCAGATATCCTCGGACACTCAAGTGTGAATACGACGAGAATTTACACAATGGAAACAGGTATCATTCACCGCAAGCAGATCGAGAAATTGGGGTTGTTGCGGTGCTAAAAAGAAAGCACCACATAATTGCGATTATGTGGTAAAAATAAAAAAGAAAAAGGCCTGCCCTAAAAAAGGACAAGCCCAAAAGGGTCAATGGGAAAATAAAAAACATGCATTGACCGTTTTTTCTATGTAATTTTATAATTATATACACCGGTGCAAAACAAAAAACATTTTTTGAAACATCTATTATTTGCGAATTTCGTGATAGCGGTTGACAAAAGGCGACATTTGTGGTATAATGCTATATGTAAAGTCATGTCTGTACCACATAATCGCAATTATGTAGTGAAAGACGGAAAGGAGCCGCTATGGGGATTCAGTTGTTTTCGCACAATCAAGCCGCATATCTCGCGGCTCTTGAAATGTTGCACGAGACCGGCAAAGCCGCGATCGTGCATCCGACGGGTACAGGAAAGTCCTTCATCGGCTTCAAACTCTGTGAGGAGTTCCCCAAATCAATGGTTTGTTGGTTATCTCCATCAGAGTATATCTTTAAAACGCAGATCGAAAATCTCAAGGCGGTCTCGGACGGATATGAGCCGCAGAACGTCAAGTTCTTCACCTATGCGAAGCTGATGAACATGGACACCGCCGAGCTGGAGTTGATCCAACCCGACTATATTGTGCTCGACGAGTTCCACCGCTGCGGTGCCGAGATGTGGGGGCAGGGTGTGAAGAATCTGCTTTCGGTCTTCCCGAATGCGCCGATCCTGGGGCTTTCCGCCACCGCGATCCGTTATCTCGACAATCAGCGAGATATGTCTGACGAGCTATTCGACGGCAACGTGGCATCGGAAATGACACTCGGCGAGGCAATCGTGCGCGGAATCCTCAATCCCCCCAAGTACGTTCTTTCGGTCTTTTCCTACCGCAAAGATTTGGAGCGTTACCAAAAGCGCGTGCGTCAGGCGAAAAGCAAGGCTGTGCGCGATGCCGCCGAGAAATACCTCGAGGCACTCCGCCGTGCGCTGGATATGGCAGATGGCTTGGACGTAATCTTTGATAAGCATATGATCGACCGTCATGGAAAATATGTCGTCTTCTGTGCCAACTATGAGCATCTCTCACAGATGACCGAAAAGGCAGGCGAGTGGTTCTCAAAGGTCGACGCGACGCCGCATATCTACACGGCATATTCAGATGATCCCGAGACGAGTAAGGCGTTTGAGGATTTCAAAAAAGACAATAGCGACCACTTAAAGCTTCTATTTTGCATCGATATGCTCAACGAGGGCATTCACGTCGAGGACGTTTGCGGCGTTATTCTGCTTCGTCCAACGGTTTCTCCCATTATTTATAAGCAGCAGATCGGTCGCGCGCTGTCGGCAAGTAAAAAGAACAACGCTGTTATCTTTGACATCGTTCTCAACATCGAGAACCTTTACAGTATTGGCGCGATCGAGGAAGAAATGCAGATTGCAACTACCTATTACCGCTCACTTGGACTTGGCGAGGAGATCGTCAATGAACGCTTTCAGGTCATTGACGAGGTCAGAGACTGCGTCGCACTCTTTGATAAGCTCAATGATACGCTGACCGCGTCGTGGGATCTGATGTACAAAGCGGCAAAAAAATATTACGAGGAAAACGGCGACTTGGACGTTCCCAAGCGTTACGTGACCGCCGAAGGCTTTACGCTCGGCTCGTGGATCAATACCCAGCGTCTTGTTCACGAGGGCAAGACCAACGGGATTCTGACCGATTCGCAAGTAGAAAAGCTGAACGCCATCGGAATGCGTTGGGAGAGTGTGCGCGACCTGGCATGGGAGAAAAATTATGCCGCCGCAAAGGCGTATTTTGACGAGCATGGAGATCTGTTGGTCAACGT
>JAFTKI010000080.1 GCA_017453335.1 Clostridia bacterium | reverse complement strand
TTTCAAAAGTTTCCCCACAAAACCCCACATCAGATCGTTTGATTCTTACCGATGAAGAAGGGGTTGGTTTGGTGTCCCGAGAGGATGCGGTCATCTTTGATGACAACGTTTTTATCGGTGACGACGCAGTTGAGGAAGACATTGGAGCCAACGTAGGTATCCTGCAGGAGGATGCAGTTTTTCAGCGTGGTTCCCTTGCCGACATGGACGTTACGGAAGAGGATACAGTTTTCCACGGTACCTTCGATCACGCAACCGTCAGCCAGCAGGCTGTTTTTGACCTTGGAGCCTTCCATATATTTGGTGGGTGCGCTGTTACGGATCTTGGTATAGATGCGGCGATCGTCGTTTTCGAACAGATCGCGGCGCGTGTCCTCGCACAAGAGCTTCATCGAGCTTTCAAAGTAGCCTTCCATAGAAGAAACCACTGCATAGAAGCCATCAAACTGATATGCCTGAATCAGTTTTTTGTTCAGGTTCTTTGCAAGAATATCGCGGTGGAAGCTCTTCAGCCCGCGAGCCAGTGCCTCGTTGACAATATTTTGCAGGTCGGCGCGCGCGATGACCATGATGTTGGTGCTGATGGTCACGCCGCCCTCGTTGGGACAGCCGTCCGCCATGCCGATGATGCGGTTGTTTTCGTCGGTTTCGATGATCGAGACCGCGGTTTCAAAGTTGTAGGCGGCAGGCTCCAGCGCTTTGGTGACCATGGTCAGATATGCGCCCGATTGAACGTGCTTTTCCAGAACGTCGGAAAGATCAATGTTCAGAATCGCATCGCAGTCGGACAGCACAATGTAGTCGGCACCGCAACGGTTGATGAAGTTGGTGGCACCCATCAGGGCTTCCAAACGGTTTTCATAGACCTTGCCCGCGCCGTTGTTCTCATAAGCGGCAACGTAAGGCGGCAGAATCTTGATACCGCCCGAGCGGCGCGCCAGATCCCAGTCCTTCCCGTTTCCGATGTGGTCGAGAAGCGATTGGTAGTTGTAATGCGTGATAATACCCACATTGGTAATATTGGAGTTGACCATGTTGGACAGCGCAAAGTCGATCAAACGGTAGCGGCAGCCAAAGGGGATGCTCGCCATGGTACGGATGCGCGTCATTTCGGGGATGCTTTTATCGTGAATATTGGAAAAAATCAATCCTGCTACAGTCATTGCGCTTCCCTCCTTATTTCTCGGACAGCATCGCGCCTGCAGGCACAACGCTTCCGTCTGCTACCTTGACATCGGCGCCCACAACGGCGATATCCGATGCCGACATTTTGTATTCACCCACTGTGGCGTTCTTGCCGATGGAAACACCTGCATCCAGGATCGAATAACGAACCTTCGCACCTGCCTCGACGCGGACATTTTCCATGATCACGCTGTCTTCCACTACAGCGCCCTCGCCAACGTAAACGCCTGCCCCCAGCACGCTGTTGCGCACGATGCCATGGATCTCACAGCCTGCGGTGACCGAGGAATTGGTAATGGCGGCTTCTTCGCCAATGTACTGCGGCGACTCGGCTCCGTGACGGCTGAAAATTCGCCAGGACTCGTCTGCCAGAGAGAGTACGGGACGCTCACCCAACAGATCCATGTTGGCTTCCCAAAGCGAGCGAATGGTTCCAACGTCCTTCCAGTAGCCCTCAAAGGAATATGCCATCATCTTCTCGCCTGCTGCCAGCATGTTGGGGATGATGTTCTTACCGAAGTCGTTGGAGGATGCGGGATCCTCGTTGTCGGCGGCAAGATAGGATTGTAGCTTATCCTTGTTGAAGATATAGATACCCATCGACGCTTTGGTGCTGTCGGGGTTCTTGGGCTTTTCGCTGAACTTGTAAATGGTACCGTCCTCGTACGTGCTCATGATACCGAAGCGGCTTGCCTCTTCGATCGGCACGTCTATAACGGCGATGGTGCAGTCAGCACCCGATTTTTTGTGTGCGTCCAGCATTTTTGCGTAGTTCATCTTGTAGATGTGGTCGCCCGACAGGATCAGAACGTACTTCGCGTCGTAGCGGTTGATGAACTCCATGTTCTGCCAGATAGCATTTGCGGTTCCCTTGTACCAATCGGCACCGCCGGCACCCTGATAGGGAGGCAGGATCTTGACACCGCCAAAGGTGCGGTCAAGGTCCCACGGCAGACCGTTGCCGATATAGTCGTTGAGGAGCAGGGGCTGGTACTGGGTGAGAACACCGACCGTGTCCAGTCCCGAGTTAATACAGTTGGAAAGGGGGAAGTCAATGATACGGTACTTACCGCCGAACGAAACCGACGGCTTTGCCGTTTTTTGGGTCAATGCGTAAAGACGGCTTCCTTGACCGCCCGCCAACAGCATGGCAACGCACTCTTTTTTCTTGAACATAGCCTTGTGAAACCTCCTGTAATATATGTGTTTTTTAATTGACCGTCACTTCTTTTTGGATTTTGGAAACGCGCGCGTCATGCGGAAAATGGCGGCACCCAGCGGGGGAACCTTGACGCGAATTGCCTGTCCGTAGCTGCGCAGCAGTGCGGGCTCGGTGCGGAATCTTCCCTCGTTGGTACAGCCCGAACCGCCGAAGCGCTCGCTGTCCGAGTTGAAGATCTCCTCATAATACCCTCTTTGCGGCACCGCCAAGAGGAAGTCGTCATACCGCACGGGCGTGAAGTTGAGTACCACGATCAGCTCGCGTCCCTTTGCGTCACGGCGGCGGTAGGAGTAGATGCTCTGCTCCACATTGTCGGCATCGATCCATTCAAACCCGTAGATCGAGCCGTCCTGCTCCCACAGAGCGGGGTATTTCAGATACAAATGATTCAGCTCTGCGGTGTAGAGCTGCATTTTTGCGTGTTTTTCGTAGTCGAGCATGAACCACTCCAACGAGTCGGCAAAATCCCATTCGCGGAAGGGCCCGTACTCACAGCCCATAAAGAGCAGCTTCTTGCCCGGGTGCGTCATCAAGTACGCCAGATAGGTGCGCGTGGTAGCAAATTTTTGCCAGTAGTCACCCGTTGCGCGGTCCAGCAGTGATTTCTTGCCGTGGACCACCTCGTCGTGCGAGATCGGCAACACGTAATTTTCACCATAAGCATAAGTCAGCGAAAAAGTCAATTTGTGGTGATGGTGTCGGCGGTAGAGCGGATCCTGCTCCAAATACGCCAGCGAATCGTTCATCCAGCCCATGTTCCACTTGAGCGTAAAGCCAAGTCCGCCGTTCTCAAAGTGTGTCAGATTTGCCCACGCGGTCGATTCCTCGGCAATGGTCATCACATCGGGATATTCACGCGCCATCGCGCCGTTGAATTTTTGGAAGAACGCCACCGCCTCCAGATTCTTGTTGTCCCCGAATCGGTTGGGGATCCACTGGTGCGGCAGACGGTCGAAATCAAGATACAGCATCGCCGCCACAGCGTCCACGCGCAAGCCGTCGATGTGATATTTTTCCGCCCAGAAGCAGGCGTTGGAGATCAGAAAGCTTTGTACCTCCTCGCGTCCCACGTCAAAGCAACGTGTTCCCCATGTGGGATGCTCGCGGCGGTCAAGTCCTTGGTATTCGTACAGGGGCTGTCCGTCAAATTCGTAAAGCCCGTGTGCGTCCTTGGGAAAATGCGCGGGAACCCAGTCCAAGATCACGCCGATGCCCGCCTCGTGCATGGTATCCACCAGATACATCAGGTCGGTGGGAGAGCCGAAGCGCGCCGTTGCGGCATAATAGCCCGACACCTGATAGCCCCAGGAGCCATCGAAGGGATATTCGGAAAGCGGCATCAGCTCGATGTGCGTATATCCCATCTGCTTAACGTAGGAGGACAGCTCGGTTGCCAGCTCACGGTAGGTGTAGTAGCTGCCGTCCCCGTGCCTTTTCCAGGACCCCGCATGGACCTCATAAATATTCAAAGGTACTTTTGTGATATTCTCGCGTGTAAATTTGCCCTTGCGGTATCGCATCCAGCCTGCGTCGCGCCAATCGTAGCTGTCAATATCGGCAATGACCGAAGCGGTTTCGGGCGGCTTTTCCATTGCAAAGGCGTAAGGATCGGACTTGAGGAACTCGCGCCCTGCATTGCGAATACAATACTTGTAGCACTGCCCTGCCATCACGCACTCGGACGGAAGCGTTAATTCCCATACCCCGCGCTCGGTGATGCGTTTCATCGGATGTGCGCCGCGATCCCAGCCGTTGAAGTCGGCAACCACCGAAACATATTCGGCGTTGGGCGCCCAGACGCGGAAGACGAACCGTTCTCCGCAACGATGCGCGCCAAGATACTCATAAGCACGGGTGGTGGTACCCTGATGAAAAAAGTAGGGGGCTTGGTCGGCGTTATCCACCGCAGAGACTTGCTGTTGATCGTTTTTTTTCATATTACGCATCCTTTCTAAGAAACGATTCTCCATACTTTATTTTATTATAACACGCGCGCCCGAACATTCAAGGGGACATCTTAAATTTTGGGGCTTTTGACCAAAATTACGGCGAAATCACAATCGCCGCGCCGCGCATCTGTAAAGTTCCTTTGATTTTCGGTCGGCTTTTTTCGGTGGCTGACGTTTTTTTGAGGCTTCAAACGCCTTTTGAATGTCGAAAAAACTGCACAAATAAAAAAATAATTATTGTGCCAAATTTACAAAAATCAAAAATCGATACGTCATTTTAACATAAAACGCGCGCGTTGTCAATGTGAATAATGACCAAAGTCTATTACTTTTTTGCATTTTTTGTGTATTTTGATGATTATTTGCCCAAATTTTCCGCATTTTCCCACCAAACAACCCAAAAATCGACCTTTTCCGTATGTACACCTCGCGGGATGCCGTCCTCACCAAGTGTCAACACCGATCCGTCCGCAAACGCAAGCGTGTATTCGCCCGTTTGGTGTGTTACGGAGGACGGCTCGCACAGAGTGAGCAATGCCGCGGCAGGAGCAAGCAACCCTTGCAAAGCGGCGGGCTCGCAGGAGTGGGAAACACCGCCGAGCGTGACCGATCCCTCCCCCGCTGTTTCTCCGTCCGCGCCGTACAGTGCCGAGATCTGCAGATCCCGTATTTCCCCGAGGGAGAGATACAAGAGACTTGCCGCACAGCCGCTTTCCTGCGGAGAAAGTATCAGCTTGGCGCAAAAGGACTTTCCGAACAGCTCTCCGCGCAGCTCGGCGGTTGCCGATTGCCCTCGGAAGGCAAAATAGTCGGGCGGCGAGGGCGCGCACGAAAGAAGAAAAAGTGCCGCGCACAGCAAAAGACAGCAGACGGCGGACGAACGGTAAATGATTCTGTTTTTCATGGTTGTTTCCTCAAAATATGTCTTTATAAATTATCTATATGCTAAATTTTTGGTTTTATGCGAAAAAAGGATTGCAATATTTGTCCAAGCGTGGTATAATGGCTGTAATCTTTTAATTGCTCCGCAATTTGACAAGCGGGCGATCAATGATCGCCCCTACAGGGTTAACGTGTAATCTCAAATTTGTGTGCCGATCTACGGTTTTGTTTGTAGGGACCGGCGTCCCCGACGGTCCGGAAGCTAACGAATTTGATTTTATAAAATGGCTACATTTATACGGTTTATATGTTGACATAAACAAAACAAAATTTCTTACTTTTTTGGACCGTCGAGGACGCCGGTCCCTACAGGGGTTGCATAATTTTTAAAATTTGTTTAAAATTTGTGTGCCGATTTATCGTTTGTAGGGGTGATAAATTGCAAGCAGTTGTGTTCGCCTGTTCTATGAAATTACAACTTTCAATTAACGTACCCGCCTATAAACACAAAATTTTTGTTTATACAAGGCGATCAATATTGTTTGCCAAGAAAATGTATCTTTATTATACTTTCCCGAAAGGAGTATTTTTCCGTGCCGTACCGTTTGTATTCTTCCCTTCCCCTCGGTTGCGAAAACAAGAACCGCGCCGTGATCGATACCGATGCGCTTGTTGCAAATTACCGCACTCTGTGTGCAAAAACCAAGCGTTCTGTGCGACCCATTGCTGTGGTCAAGGCGGATGCCTACGGTCACGGGATCCCGATCTGCGTCCCTGCTCTTTTGCGGGAGGGCTGTGACTTTTTCGCGGTTGCATCGCTTCCCGAGGCGGTTGCGGTGCGCGAAACCGTTGTGCGTGAGGGGGCAAACGCCGATATTCTGATCTTTGGCTACACCGATCCGTCCGACCTGCCGCTTTTGCTCCGATACGATCTGATCCAGACCGTATTTTCCCGAGAGTATGGCGAGCGTCTTTCGAATGCGGCGGAGAGCGAGGGCGCGCGTGTGCGTGTCCACCTTGCCGCTGATACAGGAATGAATCGCGTGGGCTTTGGCGCATATAACGAACAGAGCATCGAGGAATCCGCCTGTGCGGTTTCACAGCTTTGGAAGAAAGGAAGACTTTGCATCGAAGGGCTGTTCAGCCACCTCTTTTGTGCCGACGAGCCGCAAAACGCGCAAGCGGTTTCCGCCACCGAGCGCCAGATCGAGCGCTTTGGAGAGCTGTACCGCCGATTGGAGAAAATCGGCTGTCCGATCGCTTTGCGGCATTTGTGCAACTCGGCAGGTCTTCTGACGCATCCCAAGGCACATTTTGAAGCCGTCCGCTTGGGTGTTGCGCTCTACGGAGTCTCCCCCATCCCCGATTGCCCTCCCCTTTTGCCCGTGATGCGCTTGGAATCGCGCGTGGTGCATCTGCACACGCTCTTGCCGGGTGAGACCGTGGGCTACGGCGGTGCCTTTTCTGCCGACACGCCGCGTTTGATTGCCACCTTGCCGATCGGGTACGCCGACGGATTTTTGCGCGCTTACCGCGATGCCGCCGAGGTGTCGCTTTACACCGCCGCGGGTTGCTTCCGTGTCCCCGTGGTGGGAAGGATCTGCATGGATCAGTGTATGCTTGACGTGACCGACACCGATGCCGCGATCGGCGACCGTGCCGTTCTGTTTGGCGAAGCTGCCGAGGACAGCACGCGATTGGCAGACGCAGCGGGTACCATTGCCTACGAGGTCATGACCTCGATCTCCTCCCGCGTGGAGCGCTTTGCCGAGACGAAAAATTGCACCGCATCCCCGCAAAAAACGAGAAAGGAGCCGAGAAAATGTCGCTGACTCCCATTAAATACGAAAAGCGCATACAGGATATCTATTTCCGCGATATGCGTGAGAACAAAACGCGGTCGATCGCCTGTGCGCCGCATCTGCACCGTGAATTGGAGCTGGTTTATTTCGTGGAGGGCGAAACGATCGGCGTTGCCGATTCGGCGCGGAATATCCTGCGCGGCGGTGACGTGTTTCTGTCCTTTCCCAATCAGGTACATTCCTACATCAAAACGAGCGATGTGGAAAGGTACGTGATCTTTATTCTCAAGGCAGATATGATTCCCGAGTTTGCCGAGTTGTTTGCCTCGGGGGTTCCCGAGTCCCCTGTGATTCAGGGAGCGGGCAACGATCCGCAGATCAAGCTGCTGTTTGAGCTTCTGATCAACGCATGCAAGGCGACCGAGGAGGGCGATACCTACGGCGCGGCACAGCGCAGGGGCTATCTCCTGGCTCTCTTTTCGGCGCTTTTGCCACGCATGAAGATCTCCAAGCTCTCGCTGGGCGACTCCAACACGCTGCGGTCGATCGTTGCCTTTTGCGCGCAGAATTATTCCGAAAATCTGTCGCTTTCGCTTCTGCAGGAGCGCTTGCATCTCAACAAATATTACATTTCCCATTTGTTTAACGATAAGCTGAAGATCCGTTTTAACGATTACATCAACGCTTTGCGCATCAACGAAGCATGCCGATTCCTTGCAAACACCGAGTCGAGCATCACCGAGATCAGCGAGCAGGTGGGCTTCAATACCCTGCGCACCTTCAACCGCGCCTTTATGAAGCACGTGGGATCCTCTCCGTCCGATTACCGTAAGCGGTATTCCACTGTGAAAACAGGAGGCGATGTGCCTTTTTTGTCGGTCAGCATGGGGGACGCGGACGGATCTGCTTTTCAGCTTTACAAAATCAAGACTTATTAACCGAAGGAGAACGATATGAGCCGTATCAAGGATATCAAGCTGGCACCCTCGGGTGCCGATAAAATTGCATGGGTGGCATCCTATATGCCGATTCTAAATGCCGTAAAAGAAGAATTCGAGCGCACCAAGCCCTTTCGCGGAATGAAGATCTCCATGTCCATCCACCTCGAAGCCAAGACCGCGTATCTTGCAAAGGTTTTGCGCGCGGGAGGGGCTGAGGTTTGGGTAACGGGCTGTAATCCCCTGTCCACACAGGACGATGTTGCCGCCGCTCTTGCCGCCGAGGGCTTTGAGGTCAATGCCTCCCACGGTGTGAGCGATGAGGAATACAAAGCCGATCTGATCCGCACGCTGTCCTGCGTTCCCGATCTGATGATCGATGACGGCGGTGACCTGACCTCCCTGATCCACGGTGAGTGCCGCGAGCTTGGCAGAAATCTCATCGGCGGCTGTGAGGAGACTACAACGGGTATCCACCGACTTCTTGCCCGTGAGCGCGCGGGAAAGCTCGATTACACCATGATCGATGTCAACGACGCCGATTGCAAGCACCTGTTTGACAACCGTTACGGCACGGGACAGTCCACGCTGGACGGCATTATGAACTCCACCAATCTGATCATCGCGGGCAAGACCGTGGTGGTTGCGGGCTACGGCTGGTGCGGCAAGGGCGTTGCCATGCGCGCAAAGGGCATGGGAGCAGTTGTGGTGGTGACCGAGATCGATCCCATCAAGGCGATCGAGGCGGTGATGGACGGCTTTACCGTGCTTCCCATGGATGAGGCGGCAAAGATCGGTGACCTGTTTATCACGCTGACGGGCTGCTGTGATGTGATCCGCCGTGAGCATTTCGAGGTGATGAAGGACGGCGTTTTGCTCTCCAACAGCGGTCACTTTGACGTGGAGATCGACAAAAACGCACTGAAGGAGCTTTCGGTGGAGGATTGGGAGCGCAAGCCCAACATTCACGGCTACCGCATGAAGGACGGCAGAGTGTTGAATCTGCTTGCCGAGGGAAGACTTGTCAATCTGGCGGCAGGCAACGGACACCCCGCCGAGATCATGGATATGTCGTTCGGTATTCAGGCAAAGAGCCTGGAGTACCTTGCCAAGAATCGCGGTACGCTTGCACATCGCGTTTACGCCGTTCCGCGCGAGATCGACTGTGAGGTTGCGGCGATCAAGCTTGCCGCAAACGGTGTTCGCATCGATTCGCTTTCCCCCGCGCAACAGGAGTATCTGGGCCGCGTGGAGTGATTTTTTCTGCCCTTCCCTTCTTTTTGAAAATAGCAATATTTGACTTGTGATAAAGGAAATCTATGAATACTCAAATTTGTAAGACCAAGGTTGCCGTGGTGGGTGCGGGACACGCAGGAGTGGAAGCCGCGCTGGCATCGGCTCGCCTTGGAGTGGATACCGTTCTCTTTACGCTCTCGCTGGATGCGCTGGCTAACCTGCCCTGCAACCCCTCGATCGGCGGAACGGCAAAGGGACACCTGGTGTACGAAATCGACGCACTGGGTGGCGAAATGGGACGGGTTGCGGACCTTGTAACCTTGCAATCCCGTATGCTGAATACGGGAAAAGGAGCGGCGGTGCAAAGCAAGCGCGTGCAGGCGGATCGCCGAAAATATCAACGGCTGATGAAGTCGGTGGTAGAGCAAACGCCGAGCCTGCGTTTGATTCAAGCCGAGATCACCGAGCTTCTCACCGAAACCCGAGAGAGTGACGGACAGCAATATGTGTCCGGTGTAAAAACGCGCTTGGGTGAGGCGTGGGAGTGCGAGAAGGTGATCCTTGCAACAGGCACCTATCTGGAGAGTGCCATCTTTGTGGGCGACGTCAGCTATGATGCAGGTCCCGACGGACTGCTGGGTGCCAAGGGACTTTCTGCCTCTCTTCGCAAAGCGGGCATTGAGCTTTTGCGCTTCAAAACAGGTACTCCCGCGCGTGTCAACCGCCGCACTATCGATTTCTCGCGCTTGGAGGTGCAGCCGGGTGACGAGAGGATCGTTCCCTTCAGTGTGCAAAACAACGAACAAATGTTCGATAAGGTTGAGCAGATCCCCTGCCATATTGTATACACCAACGAGAACACACACGCTGTGATCCGCGAAAATATCACGCGAAGTGCCATGTATTCGGGAAAGATCCACGGTACAGGCCCGCGCTATTGCCCCTCGATCGAGGACAAGCTGGTACGCTTTGCCGACAAGGAACGGCATCAGCTTTTTGTGGAGCCTGTGGGAGAGGACACCGAGGAAATGTATATCCAAGGCTTTTCCACCTCGCTCCCGACCGATGTGCAGTACGCAATGTTGCGCTCTCTTACGGGCTTTGAAAATGCCGAAATCATGCGCTATGCGTATGCAATTGAGTACGATTGTGCCGATCCCACGCAGATGGATGCCTCGCTGGAGTTCAAAAATCTGCACGGCTTGTACGGCGCGGGACAGTTCAACGGCACCTCGGGCTATGAGGAAGCCGCCGCGCAAGGACTGGTTGCGGGAATCAACGCTGCACGCTCGGTGCTTGGAAAGCTTCCTATTATATTAGAGCGTTCGGGAAGCTATATCGGAACGCTGATCGATGATCTTGTCACTAAGGGGACCAACGAGCCCTACCGTATGATGACCTCTCGCTCGGAATACCGCCTGCTGTTGCGTCAGGATAACGCCGATCTGCGTCTGACTCCTATTGGCTACGAGGCGGGATTGATCTCGGAGACTCGTTATCGGGAATTTTTGCAGAAAAAAGAGTTGGAAGACGGCGAAATTGCGCGTTTGGAGCAAACACACGTCTCTCCTGCTGTTGCAAATCCACTCCTGGAGTCTCTTGGAGAAACACCGCTGAAATCGGGCGCGTCTCTGGCAGATCTTTTGCGCAGACCGCCTGTGACCTATGAGCAGTTGTCTGTGATCGATCCCAATCGCCCTGAATTGCCTTACGCGGTGCGCCTGACGGTAGAGGTGGAGATCAAATACGCGGGATACGCCGATCGCCAACGCTGTGAGGTGGAGCGTCACCGAAAGCTGGAAGAAAAGCAACTGCCGAATGACCTTGACTATCAACAGATCCGAGGACTTCGCTTGGAGGCGGCACAAAAGCTTTCGAAGATCAGACCCAGAACGGTCGGACAGGCATCGCGCATCAGCGGAGTCAACCCTGCCGATATCTCGGTGCTTTTGATCTATCTTGGTATGAAGTGAGGTGATCTTCTTGGAATTTTGCGAATTTGAAGCACTTTTTTGCCGATCTATGCAGGAAAACGGCTTGAAAATCCCCGAAAAAGATGTGATCGATCGTTTTTGGCGGTTTGATATGCTTTTGCATAAGGTCAATGCGATCACCAATCTGACTGCGATCCGTAATACACCCGAGGCGATCTCCAAGCACTATATCGATTCGCTTTTGGCGGCAGAACACCTTCCAAAAGGCGCGTGTGTGCTTGATATCGGTTGCGGCCCCGGATTTCCGTCGGTTCCGTTGGCGATCTATCGCTCCGATCTGACGGTTGTCGCACTCGATAGTACGGCAAAGAAGATCGCCTTTGTCGATCGAGCGATCGCGGAACTTGGGCTCCCTAATCTGAAGGCTCTCTCGGGACGTGCTGAGGATAAAAAGATTGCCGAGACTCTTGGCTTCTTTGACGTAGTGGTCAGCCGCGCGGTGGCAAGAATGAACGTTTTGTGTGAATTGTGCTTGCCTTATGTCAAAACGGGCGGTTTTCTGCTTGCCATGAAGGCATCAAAAGCTGAGGAAGAGGCCTCCGAGGCGAAAACCTGCATCCAAATGCTCGGCGGAGGAAAGACCGAGTTGATTCACAAGGATCTGTCGCATCTTGATGGCGTTTCTGATCCGAGATGTTTGATCCGTGTTGAAAAACTGCGCAAGCATACAAGCGGATACCCAAGAGCGTATGCTCAGATTCTCAAGAAACCCTTATAACAGAAAAGGAGCGTTTCACGTGAAACGCTCCTTTCTTGGTTTCGTAAGAGAATGTTTCACGTGAAACAAGACATTTTTTATTATGTTTCACGTGGAACATTTTTTCTTTTCGCCAGTGTTTCACGTGGAACACTTTTTTGTTTTGAAAGAATGTTTCACGTGAAACGGTGCGCCTAACATAAAATTCACAATAAATTTTGCGGATGTATTGCAATTTGGATATGTTTGTGATATAATAAGAGCAGACTTGAAAATGGCGGCGGGCTTTGCGATTTGACGGAGCTGGTTTTACACGAATTCTGCATTTTTTGAGCTTGCGCGCCTGTTTTGATAGAGAAAGGAAGAACCAATATGGGAAAAATTATTTCATTTGCCAACCAAAAAGGCGGCGTTGGCAAAACCACTTCGGCGGTGAATATTGCAGCGTCACTTGGAATTTTGGGATATAAGGTGCTAATGGTTGACTTGGATCCGCAGGGAAATGCAACCAGCGGTGTTGGCATTATGAAGAAGAATCTGAAAACAACGGTTTTTGATCTGCTGACCACCGATGCGGATGCGGATAGCGTGACCGTTCAAACCCGCTATGAGAATTTGTCGATCATTCCTGCACAAACCACGCTGGCTCGTGCTGAATATGAGCTTGGCGACACCGAAAACGGCGAATACATCATGAAAAACAAGCTGGGCGCGGTAAAAGACAGGTATGATTACATCATCATCGACTGTCCTCCCTCACTTGGCATGCTGACTGTCAACGCAATGACTGCAAGTGACGGGGTCGTGATTCCGATGCAGTGCGAATTTTTTGCTTTGGAAGGACTTTCGCAGTTGATGTTCACGATCAGCCGTATCAAGGCGCATTATAATAAGGAACTGAATGTAACGGGTATTCTGATCACAATGCACAATAACCGCTTGATCCTCTCGATGCAGGTGATCAACGAGTTGCGCAAGCACTATGCGGACAAGCTTTTTGAGACCACGATCTCCAGAAACGTAAAGGTTTCCGAGGCTCCCGGTTTTGGCGCTCCCGTTTACTATCACGAAAAACGCTCCAAGGGCTCGGTTGAGTACATGAACGTTGCCAAAGAACTGGCGGAACGTATTTGACAGGAGGTAGTTTATGGCAAAATCAAGAATTGGACGCAGCTTTTTTGACCTTTTGGATGATAATATGCTTCCCGGCGACCGCTCGAATGCGGCAACTACGTTGCGTATTGCCGATATTGAGCCGCGTAGCGACCAGCCCAGAAAGACCTTTGAACACGAATCTCTGGAGCAATTGGCGGAATCGATCGGTCAATTCGGCGTGTTGCAGCCGATCATTGTTCGTGAGAGCAAGCTTTTGGCGGGCACTTACGAGATTATTGCGGGTGAACGTCGTTGGAGAGCCTCCAAAATGGCGGGACTTAGCGAGATTCCTGCAGTGATCCTGGAGGGTGACGACCTGAAAGCGGCACAGATCGCCGTGATCGAGAACATTCAGCGCGAGGATCTGAACCCCGTGGAAGAAGCGATGGCTTACGATCTGCTGATCGAACGCTACGATCTGACGCAGGAGCAGGTGGCAAAGCAGGTGGGCAAAAACCGTGCAACAGTGGCAAATGCGCTCCGTTTGCTGGAGCTGCCCGAGGATGTTTTGGCACTTTTGAAGAACGGAGACCTTTCGGCGGGTCACGCAAGAGCCCTCTTGGGACTCAAAAATGAGGAGCAGATGGCTTCCTTGGCACAGCGGATCGTTGAAAAAGGACTTTCGGTGCGTGACGTGGAGAAAACGGTGCGCCTGATGAACTACGAACCCGAGGAGCAAGAGGAAGACAACGAGCTTTCCCAGCGCAAGGTCTATATGCGGGACTTGGAGCATCGTGCGGTGCGTGTGCTTGGCAGACGCGTGAAGATCGTGAAGAGCGCGAAGAAAAAGGTGGTAGAGCTTGCTTACAGCGATGATGACGATCTGGAAGCGCTTTTGACCTCGATCTGCGGAAGCAATTTTTTTGAAGATAACGACTAATATATAATAAATAGGAGAGAAAATCATGTTAGATATCAAGTATATTAAGGAAAAACCCGAAGAAGTAATCGCCCGTTTGGCAAAGAAGGGCAAGGATGCGAAAGAGGATATCGAGGCGATCTTGCGCCTGGATTCCGAGCGTCGCGCTATTATTGGTGAGAATGAGGCGCTCAAGGCTGAGCAGAACAAGACCAACAAGCTGATTCCTCAGTACAAGAAAGAGGGCAAGGATACTGCCTCCATTTTCGCAGAAATGAAGGCTCTTGGCGCAAAAACCAAGGAAAATGATGAAAAACTCAAGGAGATCGAGACACAACTGACCTCCTTTATGCTCGGTCTGCCCAACCTGCCCGATGAGGATCTGTTGCCGGGTGGCAAGGAAAACAACGAGCCTCTGCGCTACTACGGTGAGCCTCGCAAGTTTGATTTTGAGGCAAAGAACCACGTTGACCTTTGCACAGATCTTGGTTTGATCGACTACAAGCGCGGTGTAAAGCTTTCGGGTAACGGCTTCTGGATCTATTCGGGACTTGGCGCACGTCTTGAGTGGGCGCTTTTGAACTACTTTATCGACTTCCACCTGGGCAACAACTACGAATTGATGCTGGTTCCTCACATGCTGGGCTACGAATGCGGTCTGACGGCAGGACAGTTCCCCAAATTCCAGGATGATGTGTACTGGATGGAGACCGCTGAGGACGAGCGTCGCCGCTTTATGCTTCCCACCGCAGAGACCGCGCTGGTTTCCCTGCACCGTGACGAGATTCTGACCGAGGCAGATCTGCCCAAGAAGTATATCAGCTACACGCCTTGCTTCCGCCGTGAGGCAGGCTCCTACCGTGCTGATGAACGCGGAATGGTGCGCGGACATCAGTTCAACAAGGTGGAAATGGTACAGTACACGCTGCCCGAGAAGAGTGACGAGGCTTTTGAAGAGCTGGTTGCAAACGCAGAGAATCTGGTCAAGGGACTCGGCTTCCACTTCCGTACCGTGAAGCTGGCGGCAGAGGACTGCTCGGCATCGATGGCTCGCACCTACGATATCGAGATCAACATTCCCTCGATGAACGGATATAAGGAAGTTTCTTCGGTTTCCAATGCGCGTGACTATCAGGCTCGCCGCGGTATGATGCGTGTGAAGCGCGAGAACGGCAAGATGGAGTTCGTGCATACGCTCAACGGCTCCGGTCTGGCTACCAGCCGTATTTTCCCGGCACTGGTTGAACAGAACCAGAACGCGGACGGAAGCGTTACGGTTCCCGAGTGCCTGCGTAAGTATCTGGGCGTTGATATCATCAAGAAATAACTTCTCTGTTTCCAAGGAACCCTGATGCGGTTTAAAAATGAAAGGAAATAGAACAAATGTTCGATAAATTTATTCTGTCGGCATCAAACGATCTGACCTTTTGGGAAAAGATTGCGGAGTGGTATCAGAACTCGTTTCTCCGTGAATTGCTGATTTTTATACAGGATCGGTATTTTACGGTGAATTTCGGTTCTTATCAGAACTTCACGATCGGAAAGACGACCGCCGAAACGATTCGCCTTTTGATCCCCGCACTGGCAATTGCCATTGTGGTGGCTTGTATGATGACGGCGCGCGTTCGTGTGAACCAAGGTCGCTTTGTTCGCCGACTTCTGAAAAATGAGTGTCTTTCGCCCGACAAGGCGAAGACGCTTTTAGAGCTTGATATGTTCCGCAATGCGGCGATTCGCAGAGAATTGAGCCGAGGTGGCAACCTGCGTATGGTGGTTCGATGCCGCCATTCCGACGGGCGAGACACGGGTGTTGGAGTTTATCTGGACCGTTCCGCCGAGGAGCTGGCTGAGCTTTTTGAAAAAGACGCGGATGAGGGCGAGAGTAGGAGCGCGAAAAAAGAACGCGAAGACCGTAAGGCGAAAGCTGCCGATGGGGAAGAGAAGGCCGAGAAGACTTCCCGGGAAACGGCTGCGGCTTGTGCGGATGCTGCTACGGAAAATGCGCAAAAAGTCGATGGCTTGGATGCTAAGAAAAACGACGTTGAGCGAAAAGAAGAGCAGGAAATGCGCAAAATAAACAGGAGCGCACTTCCCAAGATCGATTTTACAACGGCACGCTTTTACATTCCCGAAGCGCTCAAGCATCGCGCCGATGTTCGTTTTGACAGCCGCGGATCAAGCTGGGCACCTGCGATTGCTTCTATTGTTTTGGTGATCTTTATGACATCAATCGTTTGCTGGCTCCTGCCTCATGTATTGTCACTTGCCGATGCGATCATTTCGCTTGCGGCTCCGAGTAATTAAAGCAGCTTTGAAGAAACGGGAAAGCTTTTCGAAAAGCTTTTTCCGTTTCTTCTTTTGAAACGAAACCCACCGATACGGTTGGCGGTCATGGCTTTGAAACACTTTGAAACTGTTTGAAAAGAAAACTGAAAGATTCTGATTGTTTTTCAACGTTTTCGTCACCTGTTGACAGGAAAGGGCAAAAGTGATACAATACAGTTGTATTTCAAAAAGTAAGGTTTTAGTTCGGTTCCGGGAGAGAAAAAGATGACACGTGTTGAAAAAACGCGCTCGATCGATATGACATCGGGCCCGTTATTCGGGAAGATCCTTTGGTTTATTCTTCCCTTGATTGCCACCAATTTGCTACAGATGCTTTATAACGCCGCCGACATTGTGGTCGTCGGTCTTTCAAGTGATCCCGATGCAGTTGGTGCGGTTGGCTCCACCTCGGCGTTTCTGAATCTGGTGGTCAATATTTTCATTGGCTTCTCCACGGGCGCGGATGTGGTGGTTGCGCGGTACATCGGAGCGCGCGACCGGGAGAACACCTCGCGCTCGGTACATACCGCTATATGCATGGGCTTGATTTTCGGCGTGGTGGGCGGCGTTGTCGGCATTGCGCTGGCGCGTCCCGTTCTGTCGCTGATGGGATATGAGGGGAACCTTCTGGAGCTGGGGCTGCGGTACTGTTGTATTTATCTGGCGTGTCTGCCGTTTTTGGCACTGACCAACTTCCTGTGTGCGATTTTGCGCGCTAAGGGGGACACCCGCACGCCGCTGTTCGTTCTGGCGGGAGCGGGGCTTTTGAACGTTCTGCTGAATCTCTTTTTTGTGTTGGTCGTGGGACTTTCGGTGGAGGGTGTTGCCATTGCGACCGCGATTGCAAACGCAACGTCTGCGGTTTTGCTTTGGAGGCATCTTGCGTGTGATAAGGGAGATTGTAGGATCTCGTTCCGTCTGTTGCGCCCTTCGCGTGCGCAATTTCTGGAGATCAGCCGCATCGGCTTCCCTGCGGGACTGCAAAACGCGATGTTTTCGATCTCCAACATGCTGATCCAATCGTCGATCCTGCAGGTCAACAACACCGTCACGCCCCCCAACTCTGCTTACGCGCCTGTGATCAAGGGCGACTCTGCAACCAACAGCATCGAGGGCTTTTTGTTCAGTGCGCTCAACGCTACCACGGTGGCGGCAAGTGCGTTTACGGGACAGAACGTGGGCGTGGGGGACTACCGCCGTGTGCGCCGCGTGCTGCTTTTAGTGGCTGCGGTTTCCGTAGGCATCGCCGCCGTGATGTCGGGAGCGATTCTGATTTTCCACGATCCGTTGCTCTCGCTCTACGGTGTGACGAATGCCGAGGATACGCTGTCACAGCTTGCCTACAACACGGCAATGAGCCGCGTGTGGTTTAAATGGCCGACCTTCGTGATCTTTGCCATGATGAACTCTGCGGCGGGTGTCTTGCGCGGGCTTGGAAAATCCATGACCTCGGCAACCATCTCGCTGGTGGGAACCTGCGTGTTCCGCGTGGTGTGGATCTATACGGTCTTCGCCGCCATCGGACGGGTAGAAGCAATTTATATCTCCTACCCCATCTCGTGGTTCTTGACCGGCGCAGTCTTCTGGGTGACCGTTTTGATCATGTTGAAAAGAAAAATAAAAGTTTGATTTTTAAGGGGGTGCGGGGGAACTTCTTGAAGAAAAGTGTAAGTGGGGCGAGAGCCCCACTTAGCAATGGTCGCCTTCGGCGCCTCATTGCCCCCCGACCCCCTTCTTCGTCGGAACCCTTTTGAAAAAGGGTTCCGACACCTCCCAAAACTTTTAATCGCTTTGAACCGCCACTTTGAAATGAGTTGCTAAACACAACTCATTTCAAAGTGGCGGTTTTGATCAAATAATAATGGATATTGGCTTTTGTGCAGTGCGCCGTTCGTTCGTGAAACAGCGTTTTTTCTTTTGTACGTTGACAGTAGTATAGCTGCCGCAAGAAACGGGGCCCCTGCCCCTTTTTCTCACCGATAGTAGAACAGTGGGATGGGCGCATCAATTTATAATACAAATAAATAAGGTGAGTACCAAATGCAAAAAAACATTTAGCACTCACCTTCTTTTTCGGTTATGTATTATTTTATTTTTGAGGCATAGAAGTCCAAGTTGGAAACAATTTTTTGGACATTTTTACCCAACGCGCTCCACTGATCTATCTCCTCCGTCCACTCTTTTTTCCAATCTCGATTGGAAGCAACACGGTATTCGTTTTTAAAAATGGTTCCGATTATCTGACTGTTGTTTCTACTTAGCAGATAATAAAAAGTATTTTCTTTTTCTTTGATCATCAGAACCAGCAAATAATTTTTTCCTTCCAGTTCCACCTGAACAAAAGGGAGCGGTAGTTTTTCCAGTTGCCTTCTTGCTTCCTCTATTCCCAGGAGTGAATATTTATATTCAATTTTTTCACTTTCTTTTTTATAGGTATCTTCTTCGGACTTATATTTTTTTTCGGAAGCACTTGGGAAACGCACGGGTTTGGTATTTTTATATGCAAAAACAAATGCGTCGATCATTTGCGGAGGAACCTCAGACGAGAGTCTTTCCAAATCCATTTTTGGTTTCAGCATTACCAAATAGACGAAGTGGGGCAGAACCCATATAGGAAAAGTAAAAAAGAGAAAAATATTCTCAAGCGTAAAATATGACGTTCCGCCTGCACTGTAATGATTCTCTTTTCTGACGTCCACAGAACCGCTGGAGCTACTTGATACATGGTAAGTTGTCCACGATTGATCTGCCGTTTCATAACTATTGCCAAATGATTTTACAACCCGCCAAGCGCATATTGGCCAAGCAAACATCATATGAAGCATAAAAAAGCATGCTAACACAGTGAAAAAATATAATGTTCCTTCGCGTATAGGATCGCTATGACCAAGCGAATCCATGTAGGGAGAAATAAGATACGCAATCCCAAACAGCAGAAGAAAACACGCAGTATTTATCAAAGGAACCAGATGGTTTTTATACTTAATCTTTCTGTTTTCCTCAAGGTAGGATTTTCCATCAAACCGGTTTTTCGTAGAACAGCGAAAGCAATCGCATCGATCCAACGGTCGGTTTAATTTTTGGTTAAAAAGCACGTCGAATTCAGTCAAAAAAGTGTTACATCGTAAGCATTTGTACATTCTTAAGTCCTCCAAAAAATAAAATTGCAGCAATCTGCTTTCTTTTATTATACTCAGATTTTGAGTATTTGTCAATACTCAATTTATGAGTATGATAAACTTTTTACATAAAAATGTGAAAAGGGAAGAAAACATGAATTACAGAATCCGAATGCGAAATTTAAGGGAAGACCGTGATTTGACGCAAAGAGAGGTCGCCCAAATCATCAACAAATCGCAACAGGGCTACAGCCATATCGAAGACGGCAGGGCAGAGTTAAAAATTGACGATTTAATCAAGCTCTGCCGGTTTTACGGTGTCAGCTCGGACTATTTTATCGGCTTGTCCGATTTGCCGTCGTAAAAAAGCTTTATAAGGGAGTCTTTTCGAAAAAGTTTCCCCCGCACCCCCTTCAAAAACTTTCACCGCTTTGAACCGCCGAGGTTGCATGAGCCGCTAAACACGACTCACGCAACCTCGGCGGTTTGGAGTTAATAAAAGTGACACATTGTACGCTGTTGGTTCGTGAAATAGCGTTTTTCTTTTGTATATTGACAGAACAATAGCTCTCGCAAGAAACGGGGCCCCTGCCCCTTTTTCTCACCGATAGTAGAAACGCACGAATAGGCGCAACGATTTGCGATTACGTACTATCAAAAAGCCTTCCCCAGCGGGGAAGGTGGCAGCCGCTTGTCGGCTGACGGATGAGGAGGGACGGCTACGCTGTTTGTTTATACAATCATAGTTTGGTAAGTTATATAAGTTATAGTCATAAAGAAACTATCAAATACAGACAGAATAACAAAGTACATCAAGGCTCTCCTCATCCGTCGGCTACGCCGCCACCTTCTCCGCTGGAGAAGGCTTTCTGTAGTCGGCTTACTAGTTGTAATTTCATAGAGCGGAGGATCAATGATCGTTCCTACAAGGTTTGTGCGAACTTTTTCATGACAAAACAACTTCTCGCGTCTGTGGAATTCTTGGGGAAGGGACCCCAAGAATTTGCGAGAACTATTCTATATGTCAGCGTACACAGTTCAAGGGTTATTTCACAAACAAGTAACGTAGAAACAATAAATTTTGCAGCAACAAAAAAATTTCATCAAACCGCCGAGTTTGCGTGAGACGTGTTTAGCGGCTCATGCGGGCTCGGCGGTTCTTAATTGATGAAAAGTTTTGAAGGGGTTTGGGGAAACTTTTTCAAAAGTTCCCCCAAAAAACGCGTCCCCGAGAAAAAACTTTCAATAAAATTAAAAAAATTTTAAAAAAGGGTTGAAAACAGGAAAAAAATGTGATATACTATGTTACGGTAGAGTATAGAGTAGCGTGGGAGTGGGTTTTTATCCACTCTTAATTTTTTGAAAGTCGGAAAAAATAAAAGTATAAAATATAAGGGAGCCTTTGAACCATGAAAAAGAACGGAGGCGGCGTGGTTGCGGCGGTCAAGGCGATCGCAGAACCTCTTGCCGAGGAATTGGGCTACTTCCTGTGGGACGTAGAATATGTGAAAGAGGGCGCGGATATGTATCTGCGCATCACCATCGACAGCGAGGAAGGCATCAACATCGAGGATTGCGAGAAGATGCACCGTGCCATCGATCCGCTTTTGGATGAGGCTGATCCCATCGAGGAAGCCTACCACTTGGAGATCTCGTCTCCCGGCATCGAGCGCGAGCTGAAGTGCGATATGCACATCCTTGCCTGCGAGGAGTGGGACGTGGAGCTTCGCCTGTATGCTCCGATCGACGGCGCAAAGATCTACCACGGAGTCCTTTTGGGACTGGACGAGGACGGAAACGTCGTATTGGATTGCGACGGTGTGAAAAAGACCTTTGCCCGTGAGGCGATCGCATTGCTCAAAACGCATTACGAGTTTGAGTAATTGACCAAAAACAGAAAATCAATGATTTGCGTGTATAGAGAATTCAGAAAGGATTTACAGAAATGAACACAGAGTTTTTTACTGCGTTGGATCTTTTGGAAAAGGAAAAGGGTATTCCTGCAGAGTACATGATCGAGAAGATCGAGGCGGCGTTGGTATCGGCGTATAAGAAAGAATATGGCAACAACACCAATGTTCGCGTGCTGATCGATCCTGCAAAGAAGGATGTTCGCGTGTACCAGCAAAAAGAGGTTGTCGAGGAGGTCGAGGATCCCGAGACACAGATCTCGCTTGCCGACGCAAAGGCAGTTGCAAAGAAATATAAGGTCGGAATGATCATGGAGACCGAGGTCAAGACCAAGAACTTCCGCCGCTTGAGTGCCGCCGCCGCAAAGTCTGTGATCATTCAGGGCATCCGCGAGGGTGAACGCCGCGTGATGCAGGAGGCTTATGAGACCAAGCACGAGGAGATCATCACGGCAACCGTCAGCAAGGTTGACAAGGAGACCGGAAACGTTGTGCTGGAAACCGATACCAGCCGTGCGGTGCTACTGCATTCCGAGCAGATCCCCGGCGAGGAGTTTTACGTTGGCGATAAGATCAAGGTATTCGTAATGGAGGTCAACAAGGAGTCCCGCGGACCTGTGGTAACTCTTTCGCGTTCGCACGCGGGATTGGTTCGCCGTATGTTCGAATTGGAGATCCCCGAGATCGCGGACGGTATCGTAATGGTCAAGGGTGTTGCCCGTGAGGCAGGATCGCGTACCAAGATTTCGGTATGGTCGCGTGACGAGGATGTGGATCCCGTAGGCGCATGCCTTGGTAACCACAGCGCGCGTATTGCCACCATCGTGGAGGAATTGCGCGGAGAAAAGGTTGACGTTGTGAAATACAGCGAGCAGCCCGAGGAGTACATCGCTTCGGCGCTGGCTCCCGCAAAGGTGATCTCGGTTACCATGACTGCCGAGAGAGCCTGCCGCGTGCAGGTTGCTCCCGATCAGCTCTCCTTGGCGATCGGACGCGAGGGACAGAATGCCCGTTTGGCGGCTCGTCTGACCGGCTACAAGATCGATATCAAGGCAGATTGACCGATCCGATATGGAAAAAAAGATCAGAAAGATTCCCATGCGGCAGTGCATGGGGTGCAACGAGCATAAGCCCAAGATCGAGCTTTTGCGCGTGGTAAGAAGTCCCGAGGGCGAGGTCACTCTTGATTTCGTTGGCAAAAAGTCGGGAAGAGGTGCGTATTTGTGCCGCGATGTGAAATGTCTCAGACGGGCGCGGAAATCGGGAAGGATCGGTCGGGTTTTGGAATGTGAGATCCCCGAGGCGGTCTTTGACGCAATGGAAGCGGAGCTGGAATCGCATGGAGCATAAGGACACTTCAAAAACACTGCAGGCGTTGGGGCTTTGTGCCAAGGCGCGGCAGTTGGTAATGGGAACACCGATGATCTGCGAGGCACTGAAGGGAAAGAAAAAGCCCTGCTTGGTGCTGTGCGCTTCGGATAACTCCGAAAATACCGCAAAAAGGCTGTCGGACAGATCTGCCTTTTACGGTGTGCGCCTGATCCGCTTGGAGATCGACGGGGAAGCCCTTGCCGCGGCGGTGGGAAAGAGCGGTCGCGTGGCGGCGGTTGCCGTTTGCGACGAAAATCTCTGCCGTCTGGTGGAGAATACACTCAGAGAAAGATAAGCTTCCGTAATTCTCTTCGGAGGCGACGAACATTTTAGACTTTTCGTGTCGTTTGCGGTGACACGGAAAAACAGGAGGAACTATGGCTGCAATCAATCAACAATTCAAACTGACAAAGCTGGCAAAGGACTTGGGGCTGAAAAGCAAGGATCTTGTGGAGATTCTTGCCGATAACGGCGTTGAGGCGAAGTCTACCCAGAAGGCACTTGAGCCTGCGGAATTCGACATTTTGTTCGATACGCTGACCAAGGCAAACCAGATCACCAATATCGGAGATTATCTGGACGGAGTGACGCAAATTCCCTCAAAGGTCAAAAAGGCGGCACCGAAGAAGACCGAAAAGGCGGAAGCTCCCAAACAGGCTGAGGTGGCTGAACAGGCTAAAAAGCCCGAACAGGCAGCAGAGGCTCCCCGAGTCGAGGAGAAGAAGGCTGAGCCTGCCAAAAAAGAGAGCGTAAAGGCTCCTGCGGCATCCGAGAAGCCTGCCGCAAAAGTAAATGACCGCACAGAGAAGCGTCCGCAAAGCGCCGAGGTGCAGAAGGAACAAAAAGAAGAGAAGACTGTCGCAAAGCAGGAAACCGTCCGTCAGGGAGCAGCCGATGCGGGCGAGAAGAAGCCGGCGGCACGTCAGCCTTACACAGGCAACCCCTATCATCCGCAGGGTGGGGGAAGCGCAACACCGTTTATTCCCCGCGCAGGCGCAGCAGCCGGCGCGCAGAACAACCGTCCCCAGGGACAGCAAAGACCTGCCTTTGGTGCAGGTGCTCCCGCAGGAGGACAGAAGCCGCAGGGTAACTTTGGCGGCGCACCGATGGGTGGCGCGCGTCAGGGCTCCTTTGCAGCGGGAGGCAACCGCCAGGATAACCGTCCCGCACGCGATAACCGTCAGGGCGGCAACCGCCAGGGCGGCAGATTTGACCGCGGCATGGGCGGGGACAAGGGAGAGTTCGTTCAGAGCGGTCCCAGAGATACCTTCAAGGCTCAGCCTATCGTGCGCGGAGCTTCGACCAATCTCAATCCCGACGGCACCCGTAAGGGCCCCCGTGTGATCGATACCCGTACTTCTACGGTCGATCTGTCCAAATATGATGAAAGACTCGATAATTTCGTTTCGGATTCGGATTCCAAGCTGCAGGGCGGCAACCAGAAGCTGAAAAAGGGCGCAAACAATGCGCAGAACCGTCAGAACGGCAACCAACAGCCCGGCAATCGCTTTGCCAAGGGCGGCAAGAACCGCCGCGGACAGCAGCAGGCCGCTCCCGCTCCCGTTGTGACGCACAAGCCCACATCGGTAGAGCTGCCCGAGGAGATCATCGTTGGACAGCTTGCCTCCAAGCTGCACGTGACGGCAGGTGAGGTCGTGAAAAAGCTGATGATGATGGGTATGATGGCAACCATCAACCAGAGCATCGACTACGATACGGCGGCACTCGTTGCCGATGAGTTCGGCATTGCCGCAACTCCCGAGGTGGTGGTCAGCATCGAGGAAAAGCTGTTTGACGAGGCAGAGGATACCGAGGAACAGCTCGTCGGCCGCGCACCCGTTGTGTGCGTTATGGGACACGTTGACCACGGTAAGACCTCAATTCTGGATGCGATCCGTAACGCAAACGTAACCGCAGGCGAGGCAGGCGGTATCACACAGCACATCGGTGCGTACCGTGTCAAGGCAGGCGGCAGAGATATCACCTTCCTGGATACCCCCGGTCACGCGGCGTTTACCGCAATGCGTGCGCGCGGAGCAATGGCAACCGATATTGCAATTCTGGTCGTTGCTGCCGATGACGGCGTTATGCCCCAGACGGTTGAGGCGATCAACCATGCCAAGGCGGCAAACATTGATATTGTAGTAGCGATCAACAAAATGGATAAGCCCACCGCAAATCCCGACGCGATCAAGCAGGAGCTGACCAAATACGGTCTGGTTCCCGAGGAATGGGGAGGCGACGCGATCTGCGTACCCGTTTCGGCACTGACGCATCAGGGTATTGACGATCTGTTGGAGAGCGTGCTTCTGGTGGCAGACGTAAAAGAACTCAAAGCAAATCCCAACCGCCGTGCAAAGGGTCTTGTGATCGAGGCAAAGCTCGACCGCGGACGCGGCCCCGTTGCAACGGTTTTGGTACAGAACGGTACTCTGCACAGCGGAGATATCATCATCGCGGGTACGGCTGTCGGCCACGTACGTTCGATGACCGACCATACCGGACGTAGCCTCAAGGAAGCGGCTCCTTCGGTTCCCGTTGAGATCACGGGACTTTCCGAGGTACCCTCTGCAGGTGACGAATTCCAGGTGGTTGAGGACGAAAGAATGGCAAGAACACTTGCTGATCAGAGACGCGACCGCGCTAAGGAGGATGTGTTCAAGGCAAATGCAAGAGCCAACCTCAACGATCTGTTTGCGCAGATCTCGGAGGGTGTCAAGGATCTGAACATCATCGTCAAGGCAGACGTAGACGGCTCCGTGGAAGCGGTCAAGGCATCCTTGGTCAAGCTTTCCAACGAGGAAGTCAAGGTGCGCGTGATCCACGCGGCGGCAGGCGGTATCACCGAGGGCGACGTGACCTTTGCGGCAGCGTCCAACGCGATCATTGTCGGCTTCAACGTGCGTCCCGACAAGAGTGCGCTTGATTCTGCCGAGCGCCAGAATGTAGAAGTGCGCACGTATCGCGTTATTTACGAATGTATCGAAGAAATTCAAGCCGCAATGCGCGGTATGCTGGCACCCAAGTTCCGCGAAAATCTGTTGGGACACGCCGAGGTTCGCCAGACCATTCACGTTCCCAATGTCGGAACCATTGCAGGCTCTTATATTCAGGACGGTAAGATCACCCGTCAGTCGCAGATCCGTGTGGTTCGTGACGGTATCGTGATCTTCGAGGATAAGATCTCGTCGCTCAAGCGCTTCAAGGATGACGTGCGTGAGGTAGCAAGCGGCTACGAGTGCGGTGTTGGCTTGGAGAAGTTCAACGATATCAAGGTTGGAGACATTCTGGAAGCCTTCATTATGGAGCAGATCCAGCCCGAATAATCAATTTTTGGAGAAAGGAGTGAATCCGATGCAGTATGAAAAATCCTGCGGTGCGCTGGTCTTGCGCCGCGATGAAGAAACCAATCAGACCTATATATTGATGATCCGACATAAGGCAGGCGGGTGTCGCTCCTTCCCCAAAGGACACATGGAGCGCGGCGAGACCGAATATATGACCGCTGTGCGTGAGGTGTTTGAGGAGACTGCCGTACAGGTGCGTCCCGAAACCTCTGATTTTCGGGAGACGGTGCATTATTTCCCGCTTCCCGGGGTGTCCAAAGAGGTGGTCTATTTCTTAGCAAAAACCACGCAAAAGGAGATCCGTCCGCGAGAGGGCGAGATCGCCGAGGTCGAGTGGGTACCTATCGAGCAAGCCGAGGCATCGCTGTCTCACGAAAACGATAAGGCGGTGTTCCGCGCGGCAATGAAAAAGTACTACGAAGGCGCTGTTTTTGCAAACGTGTAACGATTTTTGAAGCAAAGCGCAACGAAACGACTCTTTTTAGGCAACCCGAGCTCTGCTTGCATATACTGCAAACAGAAGGTGATGGCTTTTGCCCTCGATACATCAGAAAGGAAGCGTTGCTATGAAAATGATCGTTTGGAAAGCGCCCCCCGTGTTAGCCCCCCTGTTGCGCCGTATCTTCGGCGCGTCAGAGAAAAAACAACGAGTAAACCATTAAATTCATATAAAAAAAGAAAGGATCCGAAAATTATGAGATACAAGATCAGACTTGACACAATGGCAGATGTAAACCGCTTTGTTGGAATTGCTACCAAGTACAACGGAAAGATCGCACTGACCGATGGCGATAACTTTACCGTAAACGGAAAATCTCTTTTGGGTTCAATGTACACCTTCGAGTGGGATCAGATCTTCTGCGAGTCCGAAACCGAGATCTATCACCTGATCAAGGACTTCATCGTCGGCGACTCTCTGCCCGTTGAGGATTGATTAGAGAAATGAAAATGATGCGGGGGAAACTTTTTAAAGAAAAGTGTAAGTGGGGCGAGAGCCCCACTTAGCAATGGTCGCCTTCGGCGCCTCATTGCCCCCCGCACCCCTTTTTCAAAAATATTGAGTGGTTTTGTGGGGAGA
>JAFTKI010000079.1 GCA_017453335.1 Clostridia bacterium | reverse complement strand
TGGGTTTTTGTGGGTAAACTTTTGAATAAGTTACCCCACGCCCCTTCAAAACTTTCAAACAAAAGGAAAAAGAAAAGAGAAGTACACTACGCTGTTCGTTCGTAAAACAGCGTTTGAACAATGTACGATGACAGCAGAATAGCTCCCGCAAGAAACGGGGACCCCTACCCCTTTTTCTCACCGATAGTAGAAACGCAAGGAAGTCGTTACAGGGATTTGATGCGGTGCGTAATCCTTTGAGCGGGCGATCTAACTGCTTGCAGTTTTTGCCCCTACAAACAATTCGATAGATCAACGCATCAATTTAAAAATTTCCTCTTGTAGGGACCGGCGTCCTCGACGGTCCGAAAAACAAACAAATTCGATGCTATTAAATGGCTACATTTATACGGTGTATACGTTGACATGAACAAACCAAAAATTTTTACTATTACGGACCGTCGAGGACGCCGGTCCCTACAAGGGTTGCGCGAACTTTTTCTTCATCAAACAACATTTCGCGTCTGTGGAATTCTTGGGGAAGGGACCCCAAGAATTTGCGGGAGCTATTGTACTGTCAGCGTACAAAAGAAAAAACGCTGTTTTACAAATGAACAGCGTACCGCACAAAAAATTATTTTTTACTTTTGTGCGGAAAGTTCTTGAAGGGTGTGGGAAACTTCTTCCAAGAAGTTTCCCACGAAAAACCACCCTAACAGAAAGGATATAGAAACAATGAAAAAGATTTTATTTGCAGGAGCCGAAGCAATGCCGTTTGCCGCAACGGGCGGACTTGGTGATGTACTGGGATCGCTCCCCGCTGCGCTTGCCGCGACGGGGGAATGTGACGTTCGCGTTGTTTTGCCTCTTTACGGTGCCGTTTCTGCCGACTGGCGCAAGAAGATGAAGGAAGAAGCCATTTTCTACGTCAAGCTGGCATGGCGTGAGCAATACTGCGGCGTTTACAGCCTGGTTCACAACAAGGTCACTTATTATTTTATTGACAACGAATACTATTTCAAGCGTCCTGCGCTGTACGGTCATTTTGACGACGGTGAGCGGTATGCATATTTCTGCATGGCGGTCATGGAGATGATGGCACGCTTGGATTTTTATCCCGACGTACTGCACGCGCATGACTGGCAGGCGGCACTTTCGGTGGTCTATCTGAATTGTCTCTATCGCCACCGCAGTGGCTACGGCGACATCCGCACGGTATTCACCATTCACAACATCGAATATCAGGGCAAGTATGATTTCTCGATTCTCGGTGACGTATTCGCGCTGGGCGAGAACGAGCATTCGCTGATGGAATACGGCGGCTGTATCAATCTGATGAAAGCGGCGATCGAGTGTGCCGACCGTGTATCCACGGTCAGCCCGCGTTACGCCGAGGAGATCCGCACCGCAGAATACGCACACGGGCTTGAGAGCTGTCTCTGCCGCAACGCGCACAAGCTGTCGGGTATTCTCAACGGAATCGACTACGACTACTACAACCCCAAGACCGACAAAGCCATTTCCGTGAACTTCTCGGTGCGCGGCATGTCGGGCAAGGTGAGCAACAAGTATGCGCTCCAGCACGAAACGGGACTTCCCGAGCGTGATGACGTACCGCTGCTGGCGGTGATTTCGCGTCTTGCCTCGCACAAGGGGCTTGACTTGATCCGCGAGTGCATTTACGACATCGTGGCACGCCGTGACGTACAGCTTGTGATCCTTGGTAAGGGCGAGGCGCATTACGAGCAGTTCTTCGTTGACCTGCAGGCAGCGTTCCCCAACAAGGTGCGCGCGCTGATCACCTACGACCGCGATCTGTCCAAGCGCATTTATGCGGCAACCGATATCTTCCTGATGCCCTCCAAGAGCGAGCCTTGCGGACTTTCGCAGATGATTGCATCGAGATACGGCGCGATCCCCGTAGTTCGTGAAACGGGCGGATTGTTTGATTCGATCAAGCCCTACTACGAGGAAAAGGGCAAGATCTATGGCAACGGCTTTACCTTTGCAGGCTACACCGCCGACGAGCTGCACGAGCGCACGAACGCAGCGATCGATCTGTGGAACAATCCCGAAAAGCGCAAAAAGCTGGTCTCCAAGATCATGAAGACCGATTTTTCGTGGAACACATCTGCTCTCTCTTATCTGGAGCTGTACAGCGGTCTGTAAGACGACCCAAAACAAGTACCGATTCAAGCCTCCCCTGTGTAAGGGGAGGTGGCTCGCGTAGCGAGACGGAGGGGTTGTAAAAGAGTGATAATATGTCAAAAACAATCCCTCAGTCAGCTTCGCTGACAGCTCCCTTTACACAAGGGAGCCTCCATACCGTCTCGCTACTCGATACAATTGAAAAACACGGAGGAAGACCTTCGATTTTTATACCATTAAACGAAAAGGAATGAAACCAATGAACACCAAACCAAACACCAAAGAAGTACGCGAGGAGCTGGAGGGCGTATTGCTGCGCCATTTCGGTTGCAGTGCCTCGGAAGCCTCCCGCGAGCAAATGTATAAAGCAGCCGCTATCACAGTGCGTAACAAGCTCAGCGACAAGCGCTCGGCATACAAGAAAAAGGTCAACCGCGCAGGTGCCAAGCGCGTGTACTATATGTGCATGGAATTTCTGCTTGGACGCTCGCTCAAGACCAATCTGCACAACCTCGGTCTTGCCGAGGCATACGGCGACGCGCTGAGCGAGTTGGGCTTTGATCTGAACGACCTTTACGAGTGCGAGCCCGATGCGGGACTTGGCAACGGAGGTCTTGGCAGACTTGCCGCTTGCTTTATGGATTCGCTTTCGTCGCTCGACTATCCCGCCACGGGATTTTCGCTCTGCTATGAATACGGACTGTTCAAGCAGATGATCGTGGACGGTATGCAGGTTGAGCTGCCCGACGTTTGGCTTCCCGGCGGCGAGGTTTGGTTGGTTCCCAGAACCGACCGTATCTACAAGGTTCGCTTTGGCGGTCACGTCAAGGAAAACTGGAAGGACGGCCACTGCGAGATCCTGTACGAGGACAGCGAGGAGATCGAGGCAGTGCCTTACGATATGATGATCTCGGGTGCCGACAGCACCGCAGTCAGCCAGCTTCGTCTTTGGAAGGCACGCGATATCCAGAACTTCAACATGGGACTGTTCACGCAGGGACAGTACACAAGAGCCCTGGAGGAAAGCACCAACGCGGAGATCATTTCCAAGGTGCTGTATCCCTCGGATAACCACACCGAAGGCAAGCTGTTGCGTCTGTCTCAGCAATATTTCTTAGTATCCGCATCGGTGCAGAGCATCATCCGCGACCACATGGCAGTTTACGGCACGCTGGAAAACCTGCCCGATAAGGTTGCGATCCATATCAACGACACGCATCCCGCGCTTTGCGTTCCCGAATTGATGCGTATTCTGATCGATGACTATTTCTTCTCCTGGGATCAGGCGTGGAGCATCGTCACCCGCACCGTTTCCTACACCAACCACACCGTTATGCCCGAGGCATTGGAGACCTGGAATGAGGATCTGTTCCGCCTGAAGCTGCCGCGTATCTATATGATCGTCAAGGAGATCAACGAGCGCTTCTGCCGCGAGGCTTGGAACGCATTCCCCGGCAACTGGAACACCATTTCCAAGCCCAGCGTGATCGGCTACGGTCAGGTACGCATGGCAAACCTGTCGGTGATCGCATCGCAATCGGTCAACGGCGTTTCCAAGCTGCACTCCAAGATCCTCAAGGACTCTACCTTCAAGGATTTCTACCGTATGTACCCCGAGAAATTCGATAACGTGACCAACGGTATCGCACACCGCCGCTGGCTGTGCTACTCCAACCCCAAGCTGGCAGCTCTCTTGGACGAGTGCATCGGAACCGACTACCGTCACCAGCCCGAAAAGCTCTCCGACTTCCTCAAGTTTGCCGACGATAAGGCGGTGCTGGAGCGTTTGCGCGCCATCAAGCACGAAAACAAGATCAATTTCTCGAATCTCTTGTACCAAAAAACGGGACAGAAGATCGATACACACTCGGTATTTGACGTGCAGATCAAGCGTCTGCATGAGTACAAGAGACAGCTTCTCAACGCAATGAATATCATTGGTCTTTACCTTGATCTGAAGGATAACCCCGACCTGGATATGCAGCCCCAGACCTTCATTTTCGGTGCCAAGGCAGCTCCCGGCTACGACATGGCAAAGCGCATTATCAAGCTGCTTTGCATGATCTCGCGTGACATCGAGCAGAACCCGAAGATCCGCGAAAAGCTGAAGGTCGCATTCTTGGAAAACTACTGTGTCAGCATGGCAGAGGCACTCATTCCCTCGGCAGAGATCAGCGAACAGATCTCGCTGGCAGGTAAAGAGGCAAGCGGAACCGGCTGCATGAAGCTGATGATCAACGGTGCGCTCACCATCGGTACGCTCGATGGCGCAAACGTGGAAATGCAGGCAGCCGCAGGCAAGGAAAATATGTTCATCTTCGGTCTCACCGCAGACGAAGTGGAACAGCTCTGGCTCTCGGGCTACCGCTCCGCAAACTACTATACCGGCAACGAAAAGCTGGCGCGTATCGTCAACTTCCTCACCGTTGGTTTTGCAGGCGAATCCTTTGCCGATATCGCTTCCTACCTGCTCAACGGACACGGCATCGCCGATCCCTATATGTGCATGGCAGACTTCGAATCCTACCGTACCACCCACGAGGCGATGATCAACGCTTACCAGGATAAGGAAAAGTGGAACCGTATGTCGCTTTGCAATATCGCCGCAGCAGGTCACTTCGCTGCCGACCGCTCCATCGAAGAGTACGCTCAGCGTATCTGGAATCTGACAAAGGTGAAATAAAAAGAGGGACGCGTTTTTGTGGGGACTTTTGAAGAAAAGTGTATGTGGGGCGAAAGCCCCACATGGCATTGGTCGCCTTCGGCGCTTCAATGCCCCCGCACCCCGTGGCGTATCCGAAACGGATACGCAGTGATATTTGCCCTTTGGGCAAGTGATATTGCTTCGCAAAAGTGATGTGTTCGCTTACGCGAATGTGAAGAATTCAACCGCATGGATTAGCGCACCAATCCATATGATTCTACTCTCGGTGAGAAAAAGGGGCAGGGGCCCCGTTTCTTGCGGAAGCTATTCTACTGTCAGCGTACAAAAGAAAGAGCGCTGTTTCACGAACGAACAGCGTACCGCACCAAAACCAATATAAAAACCCTATTTAAAAGTTTTGAAGGCGTGGAAACTTTTGAAAAAGTTTCCACAAAAAAATTAAAAAGGTGTGGGAAAACTTTTCCAAAAGTTTTCCCACAAAAAACTCACATATATGTTACTAAAACAACACGCCGCGTTGGAAGCGGACAAGAAGATCAAAATTGAAAAGATGTGCCGCGGCTTGGATGTGTCGCGGCTCGGTGCGTTTGCTCGGGGCGAGAAGGTCACGTTTTGCGTCACGCTTCCGCGCCAGCTTGGCATTTCGGCGGTGGTGCTTCGCATTGCGCCCGACGGAGATGAGCAGATCGACATTCCGCTGGTCTTTTCCGATACGAAAGAGGGAAACGACCGCTACACGGTACAGCTTGACACCGAGGCACTTTGCGAGGGCGAATCCGACCGCTTGTTTTTTTACGAATTTTTATTTTTGCGCGGCTTTGACACGCTGTTTTCCGACACGGTCAACAATGTAGACTTTGCGCTGACCGAGCGTTCGGCGCGCCGATTTTGCACGATGGTCTATCAAAAGGACTACCAAACACCCGACTGGTTTCGCGGCGGCGTGATGTATCACATCTTTCCCGACCGTTTCCGCAAAGGAGAGGGCAATGTGACCGTGCATCGGGGCTCGGTACTGGATGAGGACTGGGAAAATGGCGTTCCGCAGTACGCGCAAAAGGCTGGCGATCCGCTCTCCAACAACGTCTTTTTCGGCGGCAACTTGTGGGGCGTGATTGAAAAACTGGACTATTTGAAAGAGCTGGGAGTCACTGTTCTGTATCTGTCTCCTATCTTCGAATCGGTCTCCAACCACCGCTATGACACCGCCGATTATGAAAAAGTGGACGGGCTATTGGGCGGTGACGAGGCGTTTGACCGCTTGATCGAGGAAGCGCATCAGCGCGGCATCCGCGTGGTACTGGACGGCGTGTTCAATCACACGGGTGACGACAGCAAATATTTCAACCGCCGCGGCAATTTTGAAACGATCGGCGCGTATCAATCCAAGCAATCGCCCTTTGCCGATTGGTTTTCGTTCCAAAAATTCCCCGACAAGTACGAGGCGTGGTGGGGAATCGAGATCATGCCGCGCCTGTGCCAGAGCAACGAATCCTGCCGCTCCTATTTCACGGGAGAGGACGGGATCGCCGCCAAGTGGCTGCGCCGCGGTGCTGACGGCTGGCGCTTGGACGTTGCCGACGAGCTGCCCGACGTATTCCTTGACGAATTGCGAACGGTCTCCAAGCACGAAAAGAGTGACGCACTCCTGATCGGCGAGGTCTGGGAAAACGCCGTTACCAAAATCTCTTACGAAGCACGCCGCCGCTATTTCCGTGGCGGTCAGCTTGACAGCGTGATGAATTATCCCTTCCGAAACGCGGTTATGTCGCTGATTCTGGAGCGCGATGCAGAGAACTTTTATAACATCCTCACCGAGCTGTGGGGAACCTATCCGCCTTTCGTTTCCAACAGTCTGATGAACCTGCTCGGAACGCACGACACCGAGCGCATCCTCTCGCTTTTGGGCGACGACGGAGACGGAGAGGGCTTGGAAAATCCCGCGCTTGCCGTCAAAAAACTCACACCCGTACAGCGAAAAACGGCAATTCGCCGCATGAAGCTGGCTTCGATCCTGCAGTTTACGGTGTTCGGCGTGCCGTCGGTCTATTACGGCGACGAAGCAGGCGTTGAGGGCTATCACGATCCCTTCTGCCGCCGTCCCTATCCGTGGGGACACGAGGAAAAAGAGCTTTTGGTTCACTACCGTCGGCTCGGTGCCATGCGCAAGAAATATTCGGTCTTCGCAAACGGTGACTTTTCGTTCCGCGAGCATCACGGCGCAAGAGTCGCTTTTGAGCGCAAAAATGACCGCGAACAGATCACCGTGTTCGCCAACGCCGAAGCCGAACCGTGGGAGATCAAGCTCCCCGGTGCTTGGAAAAATGCCCTGACCGGTAAAAAACTTGTCTTCCCCCTCACCCTCGCCCCCGAATCCGCGATTGTGATGGTGAAGTGTTAGGGTTTCCCCGCACCCCTTCCAAAAACTTTTCAATCATTTAGAACCGCCGAGCTTGCATGAGCAGCTAAACACGACTCACGCAACCTCGGCGGTTTTGGTTAAGGGGGGCGATTTTTCGTGGAAACTTTTGAAAAAGTTTCCACGCCTTCAAAACTTTCAAACAAAAGAAAAAAGAAATGTGAAATACAATACGCTGCTCGTTCGTGCAACAGCGCTTTTTCTTTTGTACGCTGACAGAGCAATAGCTGCCGCAAGAAACGGGGCCCCACAGCGTATCCGAAACGGATACGCAACGATATTTGCCCCACGGGGCAAGTGATATTGCTTCGCAGTGATATATTTGCTTCGTAAATGTGATGTATTCGCTGACGCGAATTTGAAAAAATCAACCGCATGGAAAAGCTCAACAATTTGCGATTACGCACTATCTTGTTAGCCTTCCCCAGCGGGGAAGGTGGCACCGTAGGTGACGGATGAGGAGAGCCTTGATATGGTTTGTAAGATGTCGATACTTGATATTTCCTACGGTTTGTATCTTACCCAATTATGTTAGTACAAACAAATTGCGCAGCCGTCCCTCCTCATCCGTCAGCCGACTTCGCGTCTGACACCTTCCCTGCTGGGGAAGGCTAACTGTACTCTCCGCTTTGATCGATCAAATCATAATTGAGAAAAAGATCTCGCTCAGGATTATTAAAAAACTTAAGTAATTGCACGCTTTCATTTAGTATTTTCCTCCCTTTCAAAAATCTTTGCTCAATAAAAAAAACGAGCACCCACCAAAAATCTCTCAACCAACGCCTTCAAACGCGAAAGCGTTTGAACAAAGAAGAGGACGCGAGTCACGTTTAGCGACTCACGTCCTCTTCTTTGCCTGTTTAAAAGCTTTGCGGAGAGGGGGTGGTTTGGAGGGGGAGAGGTGCTTTCTCGAAAGCGCCTCTCTCCCTCCAATTACATCTCCCCCACAAGATCACTTCCGATACTTCTGCAAGAAATCGGCGGTGATTTTCAGGCTATCGAAGGGAGTGCCTGTAAAGTTGTTATCCTGTTCCACAACGTAGTGCTTCACGCCGATCTTTTCGGCGGCTTTGAGGATGCGGTCCCAGCACAAAGCACCGTTACCGACCTCGGTAATGGCGTGAACGTAGTGCTTGGTGTCCTCCAGCTTTTGGATGTAGCGATCCTTCAGATGCAGAATATCAAGTCTGCCTTCCAGCTTTTCGATCCAATCGACAACGTCACCGCCGCCAACCGAAACCCAGCAGGTATCCAGCACGAAGGAGGTGTTTACGGGATCCAGATTTTCCACCAGCAAGTCCATAATGGTCTTGGTGCCGTCAATGCGGCAGAAATCAAAGTGGTGGTTGTGATAGGTCATGCGCATACCCTCTTTTGCATAAAGCTCGGCGCACTTGTTGAACTGATCGATAAATTCCATCAGCTTTTTCAGGTCGGTTCTGGTTTCCGAGGGAGAACCGCCGATGCCGAGGAACTTGGTGTTCCAGGTCTTATGAACCTCGATCACCTTTTCGGGATTGTTGAGGATCTCATCCCATTTGTAGTGAGTACCAACGATCGTGATGCCGTGCTTTTTGGCAAGATCGCCAAATTCCTTTGCACCAAAATAATCGGTTCCTGCGGTCTGTGCTTCGTTGTAGCCAAGCTCGGCAAGACGGGCAAATGCCTTGTCGGTCGATTCGGGATCGGTGAGATAATCGCGGATCGTGTAAAGCTGCAAGCCAAGATTTTGAAACATAATTCCAATTCCTCCAAGTATAATTTTCCATCGTGGTAATTATACCAAAAAAAGCTAAAAATTGCAAGTGTTCTCCCATAAAAAGTATCAAAAAAGCCCATAAAAGCCCATATTCGCTCTTGTAATCGATCAAAAAGCATGATATAATGATAGTAACCTTTATCCGAAAGGAGAATTTCATGAAAAAGTTTCTTTCGCTTTTTTTGATTTTATCGCTTCTTCTGTCCGCGTGTATGCTTGCAACGGGATGCGCGTCAACCGAGGGCATGGAGTTTTTGCAAACCGAGACGGGCTATATGCTGACAGCCTACAACGGCAGCGATGACGAGATCACCATTCCGTCCACCTATGGGGATCTGCCCGTAATCGCGGTCAGCGCATCGGCTTTCTTGAACAATACCACGCTGACCTCGGTCACCATTCCCGAATCGGTGAAGACCATCGGTGCATCGGCGTTTGAGGGCTGTACAAATCTTTCCGAGGTAACGCTGTCCGAGGGCTTGGTTCGGATCGACAGCAAAGCCTTTAAGGGCTGCAGCGCGCTGGCTTCGGTCACCGTTCCCGATTCCACCACCAACATCGCGTCCTTTGCGTTTGAGGAATGCACCGCGCTCACCTCGATTGAGCTGGGAAAAGGCTTGGAAACGCTGACACCCTCGGCGTTCAGCAACTGCTCCGCGCTCACCTCGATCAAGGTCAACGCGGAAAATAAGATCTACCGTGTGGAAGCAAACGCGCTGATGCGCGGCGAGATCCTTGTGCTGGGCTGTAAGAACACCAACATCTCCGCCTGCGGTGCAACCGCTATCGGCGACTACGCCTTTTCGGGTTGTGTTGATATCATCACAAACGGCGGCGTTCTGACGATTCCGAGCAGCATCACAAGCATCGGAAACCACGCGTTTGCGGGTTGCTCCGAGGTCACCCGCGTGATCCTTCCCCAAAAGCTGGAAACGCTTGGCGGCTATGCGTTTGACGTTTGCACCAAGCTGACCGATATCGAGCTTCCGAGCGGCCTTACGAGCCTTGGAGAGTTCGCCTTCCGCGGCTGTACCGCGCTTCCCGCGCTCGTCATTCCCAACAGCGTGATCTACCTTGGAAATTCGGTCTTTTATGAATGTACCAAGCTCAGCTCGGTTACCCTTCCCGACACGCTGGCCTTCCTCGATCACTCCTTCTTCTACGGCTGCACCTCGCTGGAATCGATCGACCTGCCAAGCACTCTGACGCGCATCGGAGAATGGGCGTTCCATGGCTGTACCGCACTGCGCTCGATCGAGCTTCCCGCCCACGTTACCCGTGTTGACAAATCGGCATTTTTCGGCTGTACCGCACTGACGTCTGTTGATCTTTCCAACGTGACCTACATCGGCACCACCGCTCTTTCCGCTTGCACAGCCTTGCAAAGCGTCAAGCTGTCGGGCAATCTGACCGAGATCGGTCAATCCGCTTTCGACGGCTGTACCGCTCTCTCGACCATTCAATTCGGCGGATCGGCTGAGGCATGGAGCGAGGTCAAAACAGGAATCGACTGGAACCGAGGTGTCCCCGCCGACGTAACCTTTGCAAACTGAATACCCGATCGAAATCTGCCGCCTTTGCAAGCAAAGGCGGCTTTTTCGTTGGCTTTTCTGCGCTTTGACATATTATTTTTTACCAAATCTATTGAATTTGTTCTTTTATTCTGTTATAATAAAACTAATTATAAACATTTTTAAAGAGGTACCCGTTATGAGTGAAATTCTTTCAACACAACCCTACAAAGGCACAAGAGACTTTTATCCCGCAGAAATGCGCCTGCGCAACTGGTTTTTCGGCGTGATCCGCGACGTGCTGGAAAAGTCCGCATTTGACGAATACAACGGCCCTATGCTTGAGTCGCTCGATCTGTACGCCGCAAAAAGCGGTGAAGAGATCGCAAACGAGCAGACCTACAACTTCACCGACAGAGGCGAGCGCCGTCTGGCGATCCGCCCCGAAATGACTCCCACCGTAGCCCGTATGGTGGCAGGTAAGATGGGAACGCTCAACTTCCCCTTGAAGTGGTTCTCGATTCCCAATATGTACCGCTACGAGCGCCCCCAGCGCGGACGCTTGCGCGAATTCTGGCAGATCAACGTGGACATTTTCGGCTGTGACGGCTTTGAGGCAGACTTGGAGTGCATTGCCAGCGCCATCAACATTTTGCGAGCGTACGGTGCCGATGCTTCGATGTTCACCGTTCACATCAACAACCGCCGTTTCTTCAATGACGTGATCTCTGCCATTGCGGGCACCGATACCGAGGGCAGCCGCAGGATCTCCAAGGTCATCGACAAAAAGAACAAGATCCCGCGCGAAGTCTATGAGCAGGAGCTGACCGAGCTTGGCATGAGCGAGGAGCAGATCGCGCGTGTGGATGCACTGTACTCGATGAACGTATACGATGCAACCGCAATCTGTCCCGACTCGGTTGGCTCTCAGGAGCTTCGTCAGCTCTTTGATGCGCTCGAAAAATCGGGACTCGACCAATACTGTGTCTTTGATTTCGGTATCATTCGCGGTCTGGATTACTACACGGGTACCGTTTTTGAGGTGTTTGACAACGCTCCCGAAAACAACCGCGCTATGTTCGGCGGCGGCAGATACGACAATCTGGTTGGTCTGTTCGTCAAAAACGCGAAGATCTCGGGTGTGGGCTACGGCATGGGTGACGTAACGCTGGAAAACTTCCTGTTCACACACAAGCTCGTTCCCGAAACCTACGGCTCGGGCATCAAGGTGCTGGTTACGAGATTCGACGACGTTCCTTATGAAGCATACCTTGCTCTGGTGGACAAGCTGCGCGAGGCGGGCATTGTGACCTCGATCTATCTTGGCACCAAGAAGTTCGGCAAGCAGATCGACTTTGCCGTAAAGGACGGCTACTCTCACATTGTGGTCATGGGCGGTGACGAGCACGCCCGCGGTGTGATCAAGCTCAAGAACCTCGCCTCCCGCGATGAGCAAGAGCTGACCGTTGAGGATACGATCGCGCTGCTGAAGTAAAAATAGCTGTTTAAATTTGATACACCTCATCCGTCGGCTTACGACGCCACCTGTCTCGTTGCGACTCGGTCACGCTCATGTTCTGACATCACACCGTGATGTCATTCATTGCACTCGCGTAGCTTCGCTACCTCAAGGAGAAGGCTTCCAAGAATCAATCGCTTAAAGCTTTGACATTTGATAGTATCGTGTAGATACCTCAAGCAACTTTCAAATTGGTATAAATGTTTTTATGGCACAAAACTTGGTACACATTTTTTCAAGAGCGGGAACTTTTGAGAGCCTTCTCCTTGAGGAGAAGGGGGACCACGCAGTGGTGGATGAGGTGTAGAACGCGAAGCGGTCATTGAAAAACGCCTGTGCTTTGATCAAAACTTTTCATGGCGGCTTTGTGCGAATTTTGCGTTTTTCGGAGGTGTGTATGATTCGTTTTTCGTTCGCGTCTTCGGACGGTAAGACCTCTCTTGCCGCCTATTCCACCGAAACAAAAGATCCCAAAGCTCTCCTGCAGATCTCGCACGGGATGTGTGAGTATTTCCTGCGCTATGAGGGCTTTGCCGAATTTCTCTCGGAGAACGGAATCCTTGTGTTCGGTCACGACCATCTCGGTCACGGTCACTCGGCAAAAACGCCCGAAGATCTCGGCTTTACCGCCTCTCGCGGCGGTGCCGGCTATATGACAGAGGACGTACATAATCTTGCCCTGCAATTCAAACAAAAATACCCCACCCTGCCCCTCTTTTTGCTGGGACACAGTATGGGTTCTTTTATCGCGCGCAACGTGCTGGAAAAGTACCGCGACACCTATTCCGCCGCAATCATTATGGGAACGGCGGGACCCGATATGCCCACAGGTGCGGGACGTTTCCTGGCATCGCTGATCATCGCTCTGCGCGGCGAGCGTCACCGCTCGGGGCTCTTGCGCTCGATCTCGTTCGCGGGCTACAACAAGACCTTTGAAAAAGGCTGTGACAAAAATGCATGGCTCACACGCGACACCGAGGTCGTTTCCCGCTACAATCAAGACACGTTCTGCAATTTTACCTTTACCGCGCGTGCCTATCACGATCTGTTCACGCTCCTCGGCAGTGTTTCGCGCAAGGAGTGGGCAACCTCCATGCCAAAGGATCTTCCCCTGTTGCTGGTCAGCGGAGAAGACGATCCCGTGGGAGGATGGGGCAAGGGGGTACAAAAAATTGCCGACCGTCTCCACGCCGCAGGTCTTTCCGATCTGACCGCTCGGCTGTACCCCGAAATGCGGCACGAAATTCTCAATGAACTGTCAAGTCAAACCGTATGGAGTGATCTGCTTTTATGGATGCAAAGCTATATCAAATAACCGAATTGAAAGCCACAACAGGCAAATTGCTCGGTGTGGATTTTGGCGACACGCGCACAGGTCTTGCCGTGTCCGATATCAGCCGTTTTCTGGCGTCGGGCATCGGTTGCGTTTCGCCCGGCGGCATTGAAAAGACCGCACAGGCGGTTGCTGACGTGGCGCGCGAAAAAAAGGTGGTTGCCGTTGTGGTGGGACTGCCCAAAAACATGGACGGCTCCGAGGGCTTTCGCGCCGAGCGTTGCCGTGAGTTTGCCTGTCTGCTTTCCCAAAAGCTGGACGGTATGCCCGTGGCAATGATCGACGAGCGGCTGACTACCATGTCCGCCTCCCGTTACCTCAACGAGACCAACACACGCGGAGCCAGCCGCAAGGGTGTGATCGATACCCTCTCCGCCGAGATCATTCTTCAAAATGCGCTCGACCGATTGAAAAACTGCTGACGCGGTGCAAATTCCGCACACGTCACGAAAGGATACGCTATGTCAACTCCACTTCCACCGCCTCGCATTGCCGCGATCCACGACCTTTCCTGTATGGGCCGCTGTGCGCTGACGGTGATCCTGCCCACCCTCTCGGTGATGGGCTATCAGGCAATCCCCATTCCCACCGCTCTGCTTTCCACGCATACGGGCGGCTTTACCGACCTGCATTTTCATGATCTCACCCCCGATATGGAAAAGATCTCCGATCATTTTTCGTCGTTGGGGCTTTCTTTCCGCGCCATCTACACGGGTTTTCTGGGAAGCCCTCAGCAGATCGATTCGGTCTCTCACATCATCGACCGTTTCGGAAATCTGCCCGATGAATCGGGAAAAACGCCGCTCATTCTGATCGATCCCGTAATGGGAGACGACGGAGAGCTGTATTCCACCTACACCGAGGAGCTGATGCGGGGCATGAAGCAGCTCAGCCGCCATGCCCAAATTCTGACTCCCAATCTCACGGAAGCCTGTTTTTTGACCGATACTCCTTGGTTCGACACGCAAAAAATGTCCGAAGCCGAGGCTTTTTGTGCCGCCAAAGCGCTTTTGGAAAAGCTCAAAGAGGTCACAGGCGGCTTGACCGTGATCACGGGGATCCCCCTGTGTGACGGAACGGTGGCAAACATCGGACGCGATGCCGATGGATCGGTCTTTTGCGTTCGCCGCGCCCACACACAGCCCTCCTATCCCGGAACAGGCGATCTGTTTGCCTCGATCCTGCTGGGCGACTATCTCCGTCACTCGGATTTTGCCCGCGCAGTGACCGCCGCCGCCGATTTTGTGGGAGAGGTCATTTCCGAATCGGCAAAAATACCCACCCCCGTGCGCAACGGAGTCGCACTCGAATCACACCTTTGGAAGCTGACACCGAAAAACGATCAGGCTTGAAAGAAAGGAACCCGTTATGCCCAATTTTCACAAACAGCGCGTTGCAAAGCGTGTGATCAAGATCATTTTTACGCTTTTTATCGTGGCGGTTAACGCCCTGTTGCTCTGGCGCGTCTTTTTCTCCACCGCTCTGCCCGACAAAATCGAGGATCTGGAGCCCAATGCGCCGCTTGCCGCCGCTTATCTGCAGCACGGCGATCAATTACAGGTGCGCTATCAAAACAATTTCACCACCACCTACGGCACCGAAAACGCAGGCTATTTTTCCAACGCTGAGGCGGTCTTTATCACAGAGGCAAATCAGGTGCAGGTGGTGATCCGTTACCCCAACAGCACATTGGAAAATCTGCAAAAGGACTATGCCCTGCCCGAAAAGCCCGATAAAGCTTTGGATTGGTTTGATTTTTCGTTGGTCAAGACCACCGATCTCACGCCAAGCATCAAGGAGGACAACCTGGACGAGAGCACGCTCTCCTTTCAGCGGATCCTTCCCACAACAGTCACGCGTGATGAATCCTCTCTTTACACCTTCTACCGCCTGACCTTTGACGGCGTGACGGTGGAGGAGCTGACCGCCGAGGAAAAACAGATCATCGCAGACGGCGGTGAGGTAAAAACCAACCACACCATCGGTATTTTTCTGGACGTATTCTATCTGGGCGACGTCAATTACGATGCCAAGCCCTACGGCACACTTTGCATCTACGACTGCGAAATGCCTTGGGAGACACGCGCTCTCTCGGGCGATGAAAAGGAATCTTTTGTCAATTTTCCGATCTCTTGATCGGTCTTAATATTTTCACAGCAAAGGAGAATCTCCATGAACGTTTCCTACCATCACGAAAGCATCCGCCTGACGGGGCGCTGGGATACAACCGGCCCTGCCGCCGTTACCACCACCACGGGTGCCTATATCGAGTTTGCTTTTGAAGGCGACATGGCACTGTTCCGCTTTGACATCACCGCAAATGCTACCCCGTATCTCCACCTTTGGATCCAGCTTGACGGCGGCGACCTTTACGAAGCCCCCATTGATGCCTACCTGCGCGTTTGCGCAAAAACGTACGGCAAGCATATCTGCCGCGTGATCTATAAGGGTGGCTCGGAGAAGGACCGCCGCTGGTATGCCCCTTTGACGGGTAAGGTCAGCTTTGTCGGTGCACAAGCCGAAAAACCGCTCCCCATTGGCGAGGATCCCCGTCCCATCATCGAATTTGTGGGGGACTCGATCACCGAAGGCGTTCTGATCGACATGGATTTTGAAGCCGAGGATGATCCTATTTTCACCTACGTTGGCGAAAAACACCGTTGCTATCAGGACGACGTTTGCGCAACTTATGCATGGCGAACCGCCGAAGCACTCAATCTGCGCCCCTTCGTGATGGGCTACGGTGCGGTTGGTGTAACACGCGCGGGCTGCGGAATGGTCCCGCCCGCTCCCGATGCCTATCCCTTCAATTTTGACGGTTCTCCCATTACCCACGCAGGCAAACCGCGCTATATTCTGATCAACCACGGCGCAAACGACCGTAAAAACAAGGACACTTATCTTCTCTGCTACATCCGTCTGCTCGATACCATCCGTGAGCTCAATCCTCAAGCAACGCTGATCGTTTTGTCCCCCTTCTGCGGATTTTTCCAGGAGGAGCTTGCCGCAACGGTGAAGGCCTATCGCGAAAAAACAGGCTGTGACATTCATTTCATCAACGGCGGAAACTGGATTCCCGCCGAGCCTTTGCACCCGTGGCGCGACGGTCACAAGACCGTTGCCGAAAATCTCGTGCGTGAGCTTGGCAAGATCATCAACGGCTGATCTATGAAGGCATTTCTTTACGTTGGCGGTGCGATCCGCGCCGAAAATATTACCGAAAAACCCCGCGGCGGCGATCTTGTGATCGCCGCCGATTCGGGGCTTTTGAACGCAAAAGCACTGGGCGCGAAGCCCTCGATCCTGCTTGGCGATTTTGACTCCTTGGACGAGCCCGACGAGGATCCCGAGGTCAAGATCGTGCGCCTGCCTGCCGAAAAGGACGTGACCGATACACAGGCGGCGGTCTCTCTCGCACTCGAAAAGGGAGCCGACGAGATCGTGATCATCGGCGGTCTTTCGGGGCGGCTTGACCACACGCTGTCGGTTCTTGCCGTTCTGGAGGATCTGGACGCGCGGCACGTTCATGCGCTTGCCACCGACGGGCAAAACCGCGCTCGATTTCTGCGCAATAACAGCACTCTGATCGCTCGGAGCGGATTTCGGTATCTCTCGCTCATCGCCGCCGATCCCGTGGTCAAGGGCATAACCCTTGAGGGCTGTAAATATCCCTTGAAAAAAGCGCGCCTTGTGCGCACCCACCAATACGCAATCTCCAATGAGCTGACAGGAAACTGCGCCCTGATCGACATCCGCCGCGGCGGCGTCTGGATCCTGGAAACAGCAGATTGAAAGAAGTTAGAATTTTGCGGGGAAAACTTTTTTGAAAAAAAGCTTTTCCCCGCACCCCTTTCAAAAAACATTGAAAAGGGACAAAGCATAATCCGTAATCGGCACACTTATCCAAATGTCACAACAATCGGTGAGAAAAAGGGGCAGGGGCCCCGTTTCTTGCGGGAGCTGTTGCTCTGTCAGCGTACAAAGTTGAAACTTTGTTTGCTTGGAACAGCGTACCGCATAAAATTCAAAATAAACCCCGTTTGAAAGTTTTGAAGGCGTGGAAACTTTTTCAAAAGTTTCCACAAAAATCGCATCCCCACAAAAATCTCAATAAAGGAATTAAAAAAATGAACTACGTATTGAAAAATGAGCAACTAACGGTTGAAATTTCGTCGGTTGGAGCCGAGGTAAAATCGGTGAAGCACGGAGCATGTGAATACATGTGGCAGGGACAAGAAGGACTCTGGAGAGGAACCTCGCCTCTTTTGTTCCCGATCTGCGGCCGCCTCAACGACGGCAAGTACACCTTGGGCGGCAAGACTTACGAGATGAACCTGCACGGCTTTGTGCGCCGCATGGAGCCGGAGTGTCTGTCGGCAAGTGACGACGAGGTCGTCTTTTTCACAGAGGCAAACGAGGCGACCAAAAAGATCTATCCCTTTGACTTTGCGCTGACGCTGACCTACCGCTTGGAGGGCGCAAAGCTTGCGCTGTCGGCAAAGATCGAGAACCGCGGCGGTGAGGTAATGCCCGCAACCTTTGGCGGTCACCCCGGCTTTTGCGTACCGCTTGACGGCGACAGCGATTTTTCCGATTGGGAGCTGGTGTTCTCCGAGGAGTGCGAGCCCGATCAGATCGAGATCGCGCCCAGCGGACTGCAAAGCGGTGTGCGCATGGCGTATGCGCTGGAGGATCGCCGTATTCTGCCCCTTTCGCACAGCCTGTTCCAAATTGACGGCATCTTTATGGCGCGCATGGCGCGCCGCGTGACGCTGAGATCCGACAAGTCGGAGCGCTCGGTGACGCTTGATTATCCCGATATGCCCTATCTGGGCGTGTGGCACGATGCGCAAACCGATGCTCCGTTCGTTTGTATCGAGCCTTGGTGCGGTCTGCCCGATTACGATTGTCGTCCATTGGATTTTTCCGAAAAAGCACAGATGTTCCACTTGGCGCCAAAGTCTGTAAAATTTGTCGGTTTTGACATGATTTTCAACTGAGTTTTATACAATTTAATATAAAACGCTGATTTTTTTGAAAAGCGCAAGAAAAACATTGACTTCCATTATATTATATGATATAATGAGCCCGTTATCGTGCGAAAATGTCGTATATATATAATAAGGATACAAAAACGCGATAGCAACACACACAATTTTCAAATTTTCCGCCGTTTCCTTCTTTGGACGGCTGAAAATAAATTAAATTTATTTTGCCACAGGCAAAAAAGGAGGAAACATGAAAAAAATTCTGGCGCTCGTGTTAACGCTGGCAATGGTTTTGTCCATGTTCACCATGGGATTCACCGTTTCCGCTGCTAACACGACAGAGCCCGCAGACGCTCCCGAAGGCGCAATCGCTATCAGCGATGTAGACGGGCTGAAGAAGATGGAGCCAGGTAAGTACTATTACCTGACCGACAACATCACGCTCGGTTCTCCCCAGGTGCGCGACAACGAGGAAGATGCAAATGGTCTGGTACCGCTCAGCACTTCCGAAAAGACGTATTACACCATCGATCCGGCGAACCCCGGCATTGAGGAAGAGTTGATTACTATCCCCGCAGGTGCAACGCTTGACGGTAACGGTAATACCATTTACTATGGTTACTACATTTCCAATCCCGGTATGTACACCAAGACCAACAAGTATGCAAACTCCTTGAACTGGACACACTCCATGTTCCAGTTTGCAGCGGCAACCACCGAGAACCCCACAACTACCATCAAGAACCTGAAAATCGGTGACACCACAACTCCCGTATATCTGGGAGCTTACAACACCGTAGGCGCATCGGGTAACATCACCTCAAACGACACTTGGGGTATCTTTGATGATACCACAGGCTCCAATGTAGTTTGGAACAACGTAAATTTCTACGTTGAGAGATACGGCCGCGGCTTGGGCAATTATAACGTAGGTCCCGTTATGACCAAGTCTCTCGGTACTCACAACTTCACCGAGTGCTCCGTGAACACGCCTACCATGTCGGCAGGTTCCCAGTATGGCGGTTGGATCTACAGCTCCAACGGCCCCGTTACCATGACCAACTGCTCCACCAACAGCTACGTGATCTCCGCAGGCACCAACGAGAGCGGTGAAAACGTAAATCTCGAACCTTGGCTGTCGGGTTCGGTTGGCGCAGGCTTTATTCACACTGCTTACGCTGATGTAACCATGATCGGCTGTAAGAACAACATTGATATTACCGCAAACTACGGCGGCACCCATTACAAGTTCGGCGGTTTGGTTGGCGAAATTGCCAAGGGCAGCATCTACGTTGAAAACTGTGAAAACAACGGCAACTTTTGGCTGGATAAGATCACCATCGGCGGTGGCTTGGTTGGTAGAGGTCAGAACGGCAAGAACGACAAGTTCCAGATCATCAACTCCACCAACAACGGTGACATCAAGAGAACAAATACCGCTGGTACCACCGAGAACCACGGTTACGGCGGTATCGCAGGTCACGTAAGCGCAACCACCACTTTTGAAATTATCGGTTGTACCAACAATGGTAACATGACCGGTGCTACCGGTAATGCAGGCGGTATCCTCGGCTTGGTTGAGGGTGATGCTCCTCAGAAAATTCTGAGAAACAACGTTAACAACGGTAACCTCACCACCATCGCTAACATTGTAGAAGCAGCAGGTATCGTTGCTCAGTTCCGTACCAGCGGCGAAATCTCCGGCTGTAAGAACTACGGTAACATCGAATCCGTTTCTTCCAGAACTGCAGGTATCATGGGTTGTGCCTACACTTCCGGTGCAACCGTTGAAATCAACGGCTGTGCAAACTACGGTAACGTTACCATTACCGCAACCGGTACACAGGCAGGCGGCTTGTTGGCTTACAACGTAGCAAACACCACTGTTGATGCATGCATGAACTTCGGTACCATTACGGGTTCTTCTGCATCGACTCACGTTGCAGGTTTGGTTGCAAACTCCAATGTGGGTATGACCATCACCAACAGCCAGAACCACGGTACTGTAACAGGTTCTTATGCAAAAGGTTACTACGCAGGTATCCTTGCTTCGAACACCGCCGGTGTTACCCTTAACTTGACCAACTGCAAGAACTTTGGAGCAATTGGTAATACATCCGTCCAACGTGCCGGAGGTATCGTTGGATACGCAAACGGCGGCTCCTACAATTTGACCAAGTGCGAAAACTACGGTACTCTTACCACAAACCAATACTCGGGCGGTATGATCGCTGAGATGGCAGGTGCATGCACCGTTAAGATCGAGAAGTCCTACAACCACGGCGAGATCATTGGTGTTCACGCAATCGCAGGCTTTGTAGGCCAGGTTGTAAACAACGCTAACGCATCCGTTACAATCAACAACTCCTTCAACCTTGGTGACGTTCACCACGGTTCCACCGCAGGTGAGGGTATCGGCGGCTTCCTCGGAAGAATCGCAGGCACCAGCACTCCCATTACTCTGACCAACTGCATCAACCTCGGAACCGTTACCGGTTCTACCAAGAACACCACTGCCGGTGCGTTTGGTGATACCTTCGGTCAGTTCATTGGATGCTTTACCGTTTCCGCCGGTACTGTAGCAGGTAGTGAAGCTGTCATGGGTAACAAAACCGTAGGCGGATTCTTCGACTGGGCTAATATTGCCAACAAGCCCGTTCTCACCAACTGCCACGGATACGGCGATGCAGTTTTTGCAAGCGGTGCAATGTCCCTGAAGGGCTGGATCAGGTGGGATGAGAACGGTACTGCACTGTCAACCAATGTGAAATCTACTATTCCTGTTACCGAAGCTCCCAACGGCGGCGTTGCAGGTATCAACGTAGAGTACACCGGCGATGTGAAGACCTTGCTGAACACCTCTCTTGAGGATGCAATGGCAAACATCAAGAGTGCTACCGGCGTAACCATGATGCAGGGCGACACCGCAAAGGGCGAGGATGAGATGGTTATCGCTACTCCCGAGCTCCGCGGATATCAGATGTCCAATGACGGAGGTTCGATCCGTTTCGCTGCTACCATTTCCTCGATCAACTACTCCGAAGTTGGCTTCAAGTACACTGTTGAGTACAACGGAAAGGTAGTTGCCGAAGAAACCGCTATCAGAAACTACGTTTGGGAAACCCTGAACGCTACCGGTAACAACAATTCCATCGAAGAGAAAACTGCTTCTGAAATGGGTGGTAAGTACTTCACTGCCCTCGTATTCACCGGAGTACCTGCTACCGGAACTCTCAAGCTCACAGTAACGCCCATCGCAGACACCTACACCGGAACCGGCTACACGGCTACCATCGTGGACGGCGCTGTGACCTCTGTGGTTGCTGCTAACTAATCAAAGGAGGATATTGAAATGAAGAAAGAATATTTGAATCCTTCTATGCTGGTTATTGAGATCGATGCAAGCATCGACACCGTTGATGTTTCCAATACCGGTGACGGTATCATCGTTGACCTGGGCGGTCTCCTCGGCGGAAACGAGTAATCTCAATCGCTAACAAATAGCATAACAAAAAACCATCGGGCTGTTGCTGAAGCAACAGCCCGATTTTTTGTGAGTGGGGTATTGTGGGGTGGTTTTGCGGGGGGAACTTCTTACAAGAAGTTCCCCCCGCACCCCCCTCAAGAATTTTTACCGCCTTAAACCGCCGCTGTGAAATGTGTTGCTAAACACAACACATTTCACAGCGGCGGTTTTGATCAAATAATAATTGATCTTGGCTTTTGTGCGGTTCGCTGGTCGTTTGTGAAATAAAGCTTTAACTGTGTAC
>JAFTKI010000078.1 GCA_017453335.1 Clostridia bacterium | reverse complement strand
TCATCAAAAAAGGGGCAAACGCCCCTTTTTTTGGATTTGATTATTCGGTTCTGTAATCCTCTGCAAGCGGTACGCCGTCCATCGCAACCGCGTTTTCAATGGTCAGGGTTCCAATCGCGCCTGCTAAGTGCAGCACCGCCTGTCCGCGCCCCGCAATGTTTTTAATGGAAATGTTGTAGGTCTCCTCGGCGGTGGAATGACGCTCACCGTACAGGTGATTCGCATCCCCAACGCGCACACAATATCTGCCGCGATCCAGATGCGGACACTCGCGGGAGGTATCGTACACATCCTCGATCGAAATATCGTGCAGCTTGCGCGGACCTTGATTGAGCAATCGGATCATCGAGCAGTATGCCGATGCCCTCACGTTTTTGATCGACACATAAGCAATATCGCTCGGGAGTCCCGAAACGCTGTACATCTGCTCCATTGCTCCGTTCAGATTGGTCAGGGCGATCGTATCATCCTCGGTAAAGCCCGTGATATTCTTGATCGTAATGTGATGACAGCCCTGGCGCAGATCGATTCCATCCGAATTTTTCACCACAACATCAGCGTATTGATCTCGCTTGAGTCCGTGATATTCGTTTCCGTTTTCATCGATTGCAAGGTCGCTGGAGCAAAAATCAAGATTTCCGAGATACCCGTTGCGGCAATAGATGAAATTCAATGCCCACCAACGCTGATTCACACAGGAAATATCACGGATCGTAAAGCCGTCCACGTTGGTAAACAGAAGCAGATTGTTTTTGCTGATATGCGGCAATCCGTTCTGTTCGGAGGTCTTCTCGGAGAGTCCGTTATAGTTGCCGCCATCCAAAATCGCACGGCCCTTGCCAATGATGGCAATGTTGCGGTCGGTTCCCGCTTCGGTTCTACCAAGCTCGGTTCCGTGATGCTCGTTGACAAACAGATTGGAATAAACACCGTCTGCCATACGCAAATGACAATCCTCCAAAATCAGCGTAAAATCCGATGGAATACGGATCGCCCATTCGATCTCATGCGCTCCCGTCACGGTTGTCGTGCGGCTTCCGTTCTTCACGGCATCGGCAATCAGGGATGTAATATATTCGCTTCCGTTTTTTGCAAAAGTCATCGTAACACCTCCGTTTTTTCAACATTATAGCCTTTTTCAAAAAGAATGTCAAGCGAATCGGTTACGAAACATTTTCGAATTACAAAAACAGCAAAATGCAAATGATTCCTTATATCCTGTAAAGCAATGTACTCCACCAAAATCGGTTACTTAGTAGCCTTCCCCGGCGGGGAAGGTAGCGGCGTTAGCCGGCGGATGAGGAGAGCCTTGATTATCCTTGATATATTTTCAATATTTGATAGTTCTTTATGTTTGAATCTTACCTAATTACACTAATACAAACACCGTAGCCGTCCCTCCTCATCCGTCAGCCGACAAGCGGCTGCCACCTTCTCCGCTGGAGAAGGCTTATGATTCCATTTTATTTTGCAAAAAAGTGCTTATAAACAGCATTATTTGATCATGGGTTGGTTACACCTACCGCTATCCCTTGAATCGAAGTGTGCGCATGGCGTTGAGAATGGCAATCACGGCAACGCCTACGTCTGCAAAGGTTGCCGCCCACATATTGGTCAACCCAAAAACTGAAAGCGCAAGAAAGCCCAGCTTGATTCCCAGAGCAAACACGATATTCTGAATCACGATCCTACGGGTAAAGCGCGCAAGGCGAAGTGCTGTGGCAATTTTTTGGGGATCATCGTCCATCAGAACCACGTCGGCAGCCTCGATGGCGGCGTCCGAGCCAAGCGCGCCCATCGCAATTCCCACATCGGCTCGCGCCAGCACGGGAGCATCGTTTACCCCGTCACCCGCAAAAGCAAGCGTTCCATCCTTTTTTGAAAGCAAGGCCTCGACCTCGCGCACCTTATCGGCAGGCAGCAGCTCGGCACGATAATCGTCCATTTGAAGCGTTTCTGAAACAGACCGCGCAATTTCCTCGCGGTCTCCGCTGAGAAGCACGGTTCGCTTCACACCCAGCCGCTTCAGATCGTTGATCGCATTCCGAGAGGTAGATTTCAGCGAATCGGAAATGACGATACACCCAAGATACTCCCCATCCCTTGCAACGTAGATCACACTTCCAAGACTTGCACATTCCGAAAAAGCGATCTTTCGGTCACGCATCAGCGCGGCGTTGCCTGCAAGGAAGCAATGTCCGTCCTTTTCGGCACAAACGCCAAGCCCCGATTGCTCCTCTGCCGTGTCGGCAAAAATCGGCAGAATCCCTGCCTCTTCACACGAAGCTCTTACCGAGCGCGCAATGGGATGGTTGGAATAGCTCTCGGCAACCAGTGCCGCCGAAAGCAGATCATGCTTGTCGATCCCGTCCGCAGGAAAGATCTCGGTCACACGAAAGCTTCCCTCGGTCAAGGTGCCCGTTTTATCAAACACAACGGTATCGACCTTTGCAAGCATTTCCAGATAGTTTCCGCCCTTGATCAGCACACCGCGCCGCGATGCCGCACCGAGTCCCCCGAAATAGGACAGCGGTACCGAGATCACCAAGGCACAGGGGCAGGAAACCACCAAAAAGATCAATGCCGTTTCCAGCCAGCGCTGCCAATCTCCCCACACAAGCGAGGGGATCACCGCAAGCAGCACAGCGCCCGCCACCACAAGCGGCGTGTACCAATGCGCAAACTTCGTAACCGCATTTTCCGCTTTGGATTTTACCAATGAAGAATTTTCCACAAGCTCCAATATTTTTGACACCGTGGATTCCTCAAACGGCTTTGTTACACGAACGTGCAGAAGTCCCCTCATGTTCACGCAACCGCTCAAAACCTCGTCTCCTACGCCTACGGAACGCGGTGCCGACTCACCTGTCAGGGAAAGCGTGTTCAAGTCACTCGAACCCTCGGTCACCACACCGTCAAGCGGGATCTTCTCCCCGGGACGGATCTCGATGATCTCATCCACCGCCACCTCAAAGGGATCAACCTCTACCCCCTCGCCATCGCGCAAAACACGCGCCACGTCGGGACGGATATCCATCAAGGAGGCGATCGACGCACGGCTTTTTCCAACCGCAATGCTCTGGAACAACTCTCCAACTTGATAAAAGAGCATCACGAATACCGCCTCGGCGTATTCGCCAAGCACAAGCGCGCCAATGGTAGCGATCGCCATCAGGAAATTTTCATCCAAAAGCTGACCGTGGGCTATATTGAGTGCCGCTTTTTTCAGAACGTCCCACCCCACCGTAAAATACGGGATCAGAAAGAGAACGAGCGACAGATACCAAAGTTTCGGCATCCATCCAAGCAAGGAGAGTCCGCCCAAGATAGCAAGTAAAGCACCCGACACGAGGATGCGGACAAGATCGCGTTTTTGTCGTTTTGTCAGTTTCATTGTTGTTATTTTACGTTAACCGTACAGTCGGGATCAACGCGAGAAACAGCCTCACAAGCCGCCTTCAGGGCGGCATCCCATTTGTCATCCTCTGCCTCAAGCACCAGCTTTTGCGCAAAAAAGCTGACCGTTGCGCTCTTCACGCCATCGATCTTCAGAATCGCTTTTTCCATTTTTGCCGCGCAGTTTGCGCAATCAAGATCGTTCATGGTAAATGTTTTTTTCATGGGAATGTCTCCTTTTTATCAATATATTTTATAGATCGTTACTCTCGGATATGCTCGGTTCCCGCATCCAGAATGCTGTGAATATGAGCATCTGCCAAGGAATAATAAACGGTTTTGCCCTCACGGCGGAATTTGACAAGCCGTGCCTGCTTGAGAATTCGAAGCTGGTGAGAAATCGCGGAAACGGTCATTCCCAAGACCTCGGCAATATCACAAACACAAAGCTCGGTATCAAACAGCGCGTACAGGATGCGGATACGCGTGCTGTCTCCGAAAATCTTATAGAAATCGGCAAGCGCAAACAGCTCCTCGGTGTTTGGCAAAAGCTCTTCCGCGTGACCGATACGCGCAGGATGCGTGCAGACTTCCCCACAATTCGGTGCTGTATCTTTCACTGTTTTTCTCCCTTCATTTTATCATTTGAACAGTTGTTCAAGTGTTATTATATCAAAAAGAGACCAAAAAGTCAATAGAAAAAGCAAGAAAAATTATTTATTATTTTTTCAAAAAAGGGCTTGACAAATCAAAACAAAAGTAGTATAATATGCAAGTACGAAAAAACGTACCGACCTGCGGCGTTAGCTCAGCTGGATAGAGTGTTTGGCTACGAACCAAAAGGTCAGGGGTTCGAGTCCCTTACGCCGCGCCAAAAAAGCAGATACCACTTGTGGTATCTGCTTTTTTGTTGCTGCACAAAGCCGAAGAACCCCCGCAAGTGCTTGCACTTGCCAATAACCCGCGGCGGCAAGTTGCCGCACCCACAGCAAAATAAGTTCGCAGTACATTCTGCCACTTTCCTGCGCATTTGGGTTCTGATCCCTTACGCCGTATAAAAAAGAACGAAAACGCCTTTATTTTTTGACATCTTTGGCTTCACCTGTACGCAAATTGTTAAAAAAACAAGCACAATAAAGCAAATGAAGTTCTTGACTTTTTTGCCAAATCATTGTATAATGAAGTTGGAAACCAAATGAAAGGAAGTTTTTGGATATGAAACAACCTGCTCTGCAAAAAATTACGTTCGGTACCGGCGGATGGCGCGGTATCATCGGCGACGATTTCATCAAAGCCAATATTCAGCGCGTAGCGTACGGTATTTGCCTGCTTGCAAAGGAAGAAAAGAAGGATGACACTCCCATCGTTGTGGGCTGTGACCGCCGTTTTCTTTCCAAATCCGCGGTTCGCTGGATCTCGGAGGTCATTGCCGCTATGGGTATGAAGGTCATCGTTATGAACCGCAGTACCCCGACTCCCCTGGTTATGTTCCTGGTACAGAATTTCAACTACCATTACGGCATTGAGGTTACTGCAAGCCATAACCCCGCAGAGTACAATGGAATCAAGCTGATCGTTGACGAAGGCCGCGATGCTCCTCTGGAAACCACTGCACGCTTGGAGCAGCTGATCGAGGAAAAGGCGGGTGGTGAGATCCCCTCCATCACACAGGCAGAGGCTACCGAAAAGGGCTTGCTTTCGATCATGCACGCTCCCTTTAACGACTTTATCGATCATATTCTGGATAAGCTCAACTGCGCCGCTATCAAAAAACGCAACCTGCGTATCCTCTTTGACCCGATGCACGGCTCGGGAACCTACCCCTTGGTGGTTATCCTGCAAACCCTGCGTTGCACGGTTGATATGATCAACTATAACAAGGACGCATACTTCGGCGGCGGAACCCCCGCTCCCTCGGCATCTCGTCTTGCCGACCTGCGCAACCGCGTGGTTGAAGGCGGCTACGATCTGGGTATCGCATTTGACGGTGACGGCGACCGCTTGGGCGTTGTGGATGAAACAGGACGCTACATCGATGCAAACGAGATCCTGTGTCTGCTTTATAACTACCTGCACGCCTACAAGCGTTGGACAGGTCCCGTGATCCGTAACCTTGCCACCACGCACATGCTGGACGCGATCGCAAACTCCTTTGGCGAAAAGTGCTACGAGGTACCGATTGGATTCAAGTATATTTCGGCAGGTATCGACCGTTATGACGCGGTTCTCGGCGGTGAATCCTCGGGCGGTCTTACCGTTCGCGGACATATCCACGGCAAGGACTCGATCTATGCCGCTTCCCTCTTTATCGAAATGCTCTGCTATACGGGCAAAACTCCTATGCAGATGATGAACGAGCTGGAAGCCAAGTTCGGTCATTATGAGCTGGTGGAAGCAAATCTGGTATTTGACCCCGAGCGCAAGCCCGAGATCCAGAACACCTTGATGGTGGAAAAGAAGATCCCCGAATTCGGCAAAAAGGTGGTTCGCGTGAACTACGAAGACGGTTGCAAAGTTTACTTTGATGATAATTCCTTTGTAATCTGCCGTTTCTCGGGTACCGAGCCCCTGCTCCGTATCTTTGCCGAGGCAAGCAAGCCCGAAATCGCATCCGAATACATTGCAGCATTCCGCACAATGCTGAATCTGGAATAACACAAAAAAATCCCGAAGAACTGCGGTTCTTCGGGATTTTTTTATTAGCCAAACTCCTTGGCATTGTTGGAATAAGTATCGGGAGCCAGGGCTTGAGCGTTTTGCTTTCGGTGGGAGAGCATCCATGCGTATACCTCGGGATTCGAATAGGTGTCGGTCCATGCGTCGTGCTTATTTTCGGGGTAGATCGTCAACTTGGCGTTTCCGCCGTGCTTGTTCACCTTTTCCACCAGGATCTCGGACTCTCTGCAAAGCACTGTTGGATCCTTTGCTCCGTGGAAAGCCCATACGGGAACGTCCGCAAGACGCGAGGCGTTCCAATACATTCCGCCGCCGCAGATCGGCACCAAGGCCGCAAACGCCTCGGGCATACTCATGGCAAGCTGCCACGCTGCATATCCACCCATACTGCCGCCCATCAGATACAGCCGCGTCCTGTCACAAAACTCGGAATCGGCAACAAAAGTCACGAAACGCTTGAGTGTTTCGAACACATCAAACCACGTATTGGCAGGACAAAGAGGCGTGATCATGATCGACGCAAAATTCTCCATGTTGTCGGTCAATCGGTAACAGCATTGCTCGCGCAGCTGCTCGACCTTCTCTCCTCTGGTTCCCGCACCGTGCAGAGAGATGATCACGGGATAGTGCTTCCCACTCTCGTAGCCGTTTGGATAGCGCATCATAAACTCAATACACTCAAAGCGAGAAATTTTAAATTCCATGTCGTCAAAATCTCCTTAATAAAAGGTTGCTACTTCCTGCGCGGGCTTGACCGCAAATTCGGTCTTGGTCACATGCAAAACAGGTCCCTTTCCGCGATACAGCTTGTGCTTTTCCACCTTCAATTTTCCCGTCAGCGTAACCCAATCGCGCGTTTTGAGGTTGGAGCTCTCGGCAAAGGCACATACCAACGGCTGATATGCGATATCATCGGCACAGCAGGTCATTACATGACGGCCGATCAAAATATGTGTGCCGTTGCAGGCGACCATCCCCTTGAAACGAACCGTCTTTCCGTCATATTTTTCCATCTCCTCGGAAAGATCGCGGTAGAAGATGGCATAGTCGTTATCCTCGATATTGACCACGGGAGCCTCCAAGTCGTAAGGCAGAGGATCCTCGATCTCGTCGTATTCAACGTGTCCGTCGGGATAATCGTATGTGATCGCGGTACGGCGCGAAACGCTTCGCACCACCCTGTGGATCTCCTCTTTATCAATTGTGTCGGGTGTGCGGTTCAGCACGATCATTTCACAGTTGGTCAGCTTATCGACCACCAAAGAGCGCATATTGGCATTGTAATTCAGGAAGGTGCCTGCATCCGCAAACATCATTTCCTGATAAATCGCCCACGTGGTAGGCAGATTTTCGTACAGCGTGCTCATCTTCCACATACCGTTGTATTCGATCACAACGCGGTCGATGCGGCGCTTGTTGGTGAACAGCAACAGCTTTTCTCTTGTAAATTCCGATTCCTCTTCGATGGTTTCCAGATAGACATTTTGTCCCCAGAAACGGGAGGGATCCAGCTCGTCGATTCCCTCTTCACACTGAATGATCAGCGTTTTCTCGCCCGAATTGAAGCGTTTATCCTCCATAGATTCTTGAATGATATGCGTTTTGCCGCCCTCCAAGAATCCCGTGAACAGATATACCGGTGTCGGTGTAGCCATAAGAACCTCCTATCAAACGCCGAACAGGGTTGCCAGCGCTTCCTTATCCAAGTGCGATCCGATCACGCAAAGTCTGCCGATGATTGCCGCAGAGCCGTGGCGGACATCCCCCTCGCCGGGAACGTAATCGAAATGCAACCACTGACCGTCCTTGCCCGCAACGATACCCTTTGCACGCAAAACGATGCCATACGTTTTTTCTTCCGGGAGAGACTCTAGGATCGCATTCAGCTCGTCCTCGGAGAACTTCTTTGCAGTTTCCACACCCCAGCTTACAAATACCTCATCGGCATGGTGGTGGTGATGATGACCGTGGCAAGAGCAATTGGGATCGTCACATTCATCCTCATGGTGGTGATGGTGATGCCCGTGATGCTCGCACTCGCAGTGCTCGTCATGCTCATGGTGATGGTGATGATGGCACTCGCACTCGGGATCGTCACATTCATCCTCGTGGTGGTGATGATGATGCTCGTGATCCTCGCACTCACAGTGCTCGTCATGCTCATGGTGATGGTGATGATGGCACTCACATTCGGGATCGTCACATTCATCCTCATGGTGGTGATGTCCGTGGTGATGGTGAGCTGCCGCTTCCAGACGCGCAAGCTCCTCCTCGATGGTATCGCGGCGCTCCATTGCCGCCAAAAGCTGGCTTCCGTCCAGCTCGTCCCAAGGTGTTGTTACGATAGTAGCCGTGGGATTATGCTCGCGCAGGAGCGCAACCGTCTCGGCAATCTTTTCATCGTTCACACTCTGCGTGTGGGAAAGCACGATGCAACCCGCATTTTCGATCTGGTCGTTGAAGAACTCTCCAAAGTTCTTCATATACATTTTGCATTTTTTCACGTCGGCAACCGTGGTAAAGCCGTTGAGCATCACGCCGTCGGCAGAAACGTTCTGCACCGCACGGATGATATCGGAAAGCTTGCCAACGCCCGAGGGCTCGATCAGGATACGGTCGGGTGCATATTCGTGCAAAACCTTTTCCAAAGCCTTGCCGAAATCCCCCACCAGCGAACAGCAAATGCATCCGCTGTTCATTTCGGTTACCTCAATCCCCGCGTCCTGCATAAAGCCGCCGTCGATACCGATCTCACCGAATTCGTTTTCGATCAGCACCAGCTTTTCGCCCGCGTAAGCTTCCTTTAACAGCTTTTTGATCAGAGTGGTCTTACCCGCGCCCAAAAAGCCCGAAAAAATATCAATTTTCGTCATTGTGTACACTTCCTTTTCTGTTGGAATAAATCATCAATATATTATTATAAACCCAACGCAAGGAAATGTCAAGAAAAGAGCGGAAAATATTTTTAAAGACAGCGCAACGGACTCTGTGGTCTGCGGAGTCCGTTGCGAAAGATATTTTATGATTTGCGGAAGGATGCGATGTATTCCTTCATGTCGATCACCTTACCCGTTACACGGGACTCCTCTGCGGCAAATGCCATCAGATGGTTTTCGGCACAGGTAACACCGTCGGACAGTCCGTTTCCGGTATAAGTACCGTGCATCAGCTCAACAAATGCCTGCACGATGCCCTTGTCTCCGCCGCCGTGACCGCCGAAGATGGTTTCGTTCAGCTCTGCGTTCAGAATCGGCACCTCAACAGTTTCTCTTGTCAGGAAATCGAACACACGAATCTTGTCCTCGTTCATGTATGCCGTTGCCTCACCCTTGGTTCCCATGATGCGGATAAAGCGTCCGCCCTTGTTAAAGGCACTCATGGTGAAGCTGACCAAGGCACCGCCCTCGAATTCAAGATTTACGGTCTGATGGTCCACCACGTCGTTGTCGGATTGGTAAACGCAAACGCCATAGGGGCTTTCCCGGAGTGCTTTCACAATGTCCTCATCGGAGGGCTCAAAGACACCTGTTGCATGCTTTGCGCGTTCCTTTTCCTTGAGGTAGGTACGAACGGCATCGTAAGGACAGGTATCGGCATGAGGACAGCCCTCGATACAACGATACGGTGCGCCCTCGGGACAGTTCTCCTTTTTGAAATGGCGCAAAGCACCGAAGGAATGAACACGGGTGCATTTTTTGCCCACCAGCCATTGCAGAATATCCATATCGTGGCTGCATTTTGCAAGGATCATGGGAGAACTCTTTTCAAGATTGTTCCAGTTGCCGCGCGTGTAGCTGTGCGCGTAGTGACGGTCGCCAACCGCCTCAACGTGAATGATGTTGACGATCTCGCCAAGCATCCCCGAATCGATTACTTCCTTCACACGCTTGAAGAAGGGCGTGAAGCGCAAAACATGACAAACCATTACCTCTACGCCCATCTCATCGGCATAATCGGCAATTCTGATGCACTCCTCGGGAGTCACCGCCATCGGCTTTTCAAGCAACAGGTTGTAGCCAAGCTCGATCGCCTTCATAGCAGGCACGAAATGCTGACGGTCCTGCGTTGCAATGATCGCCGCATCGGCAAACTTGGGACGACAGAGCAGCTCCGACCAATCGGAAACACAGTTTTCGGGGGCGATCCCGTGTTTCTGTTGCACCGCCGCGCGTCTGCCCGCATCGGGCTCGGCAACCGCCACGAGTTCAAAGCGGTCATCATGAAAATCCTTGGCATAGTCGGTATAGGTCTTTCCGCGGATTCCCGCGCCAATCAATATTGCTCTGATCTTTTCCATTTTCAATGTCCTCTCTTTCCAATCAGCGAACTACGATCAGTCCGCCCTCTTCAATTTTATCCAACAAAATACGGTTGCCCTCCACCGCCAGCTTCTTCGGCTCTTGGATATTGGCATACAGCGTTGCCTCATTTACGGGATAATCGCACTCCAACACTCCGCTTTGTGCTCTGCCAAGGCAGGTGGTGTTGACCACGGAGATCACGCGGTGATCCCGATCGACCAGCTCGCGCACAGCAAGACGGGGATTGCTTGAACTGGTGCTCGGTCTTCCAACCGCCTCCACCACATCATCAAGAACCTCTTCAAAGGGCAGGTACGGCGTATAGTGTGCGCGCACCGTTCCCCACGGATAGTAGCCGCCGCAACCGCACTGGAAGGTATCGCCCAACACGAATGCCTTACCACCGTTTGCAACAAAGGCCTCCACCGCTTCTCTCTCGCACTCCTGCAGCTTTTGCGCACCGGGTACGAACAGAACACGGATATCCAACGCATTTTTGATCAGTCCCTCACGGTCGGTCAGCGTTACGGTATAGCCTGCGCGCACCAGATCACGGTAGGCCTTGGTCATCTCACGGGAGTGTGTGTTGTTCACGGTCTGCTTGATCAGCTCCTCGTTGTTGTCGATCGCATCATAGCAGAAGTTTGCATAATCCGAAATCAGAATTCCAATGTGGGAATTGATCGGCTCGGTGTTGATCACTAAGGGAGAGAGCTCGTTGATGAGTTTTACCATTGCCGCGGCATTGTCGTAGTTCGGGGTGTGGCTTCCGTCGTAATTCACCAGTCCGCATCCATTGGGGATAGGCGTTGCGGGCGAAGGATAGTCGCCTCTCCATTGATAGTACAAAATTCCCTTGACACCCGCACCGATGGTTGCGTAGGTATTCTTGTTGAAGATACGAGGCGGGATCTTGGTACGGCTGTCAAGCTCAATGCACCAAGCCTCTTTTCCTTCCGCCTTTGCCGCCGACACACAAATATCGGTGGCCATCATACAGCCGATATAGTCCTCCCCCTCGGCGTTGATGTAAATGGTATAGCCCACAATATCCATGCTTCCGCGCGGATTGTCAAAGTTATTGACACCGCGGAAGGACGACCACGTAGCGGTCTGGTCGTTGGTAAAGCAGGTGTAGGTCGGCTTCCCCGAAGCTTCTTTTGCCGCATCCGACGAGGTGTTCAAGAAATCGGTCAAGGAATTCATTGCAAACAAACGCCAGTGCGCCCATTCGTCGGGAGACTGCTCCTTGCGTGAGCGCGGAGGCTCGTAAGCCTTTGCCTCATCCTCGCTCATATACCCATTTTCAACCAGCCACTTGCGGTATGCCGCGATCGCACAGGGATGATAATCGAATACGGTGTATGTGGGATAGTGCGGCTCGTTATAGATCTGAAAAGCAACCACGTTGTCCATCGCATCGAAATGGGTTGCCAAGGCCCGCGTTGCCATGCGGTTATCCTCCAGCATTCCCTCGTGATGGAGCGTTGTTTGAATAAAGTTTGACCACAGCTTCGGATCCTGCTCGTTCCCCTTGTTATCGATCATTCTCACATTTTGGTGGCCGCGCAGATTGACCGCGTAGCCCTGCAGACGCACCGATGTGGAAATTCCGTTTTTCTCGGCTTCCTCGATCATCGAATCCACAAAGGGTGTATCAACCAATACCTCGCCGGTTTCGTCCAACCGCGTATTTCCGATTGCGGCAAAGCGAACATGATTAAAGCCCATTTGTGCCATTTGCTCCAGATCCTTTTTCATCTCTCCCATGCGGTCGCCTTCGGGCGGAACGGGATATTTTGCTGTATGGAAGGATGGATAGTAGGATTGTCCCAGTGCAAAAACGGGTTTACCGTTACAAATCAGCTTTCCGTTTTCGATAATATAGTTCTTTTTCATGTCAACCTCCGCGTTTTTTTCCAGTATACCTTACTTAGGAGCTGCTGTCAATGCCCGATTTGATTTTTTTATACAATTTGATACAGATTTTTTCGGTTCTTTTTCTTGACAAACCAAACAGAGTATGCTATAGTTACCCTATAAGATGCGAGAGGAGGGATTTTATGATCGATCATCCGAGGGCACTGTCCGATCTGGTTATTACCCGCGTGATACGGATCCTGTGTGTAAAAAACGGACGCACACACTGGGAATGCGAGAATCGCGATTGCTGGGGGATCGTTGTCCGCGTTTCGGGGAAAGCAATCTTTTCCGTGGACGGCAAAAAGACCGTTTCTGATCCCAACACGGTGCTGATCATTCCAAAAGGGGTGTCTTATTCCTTTGACGTGACCGAGCAAGGCTCGTACATCCTGCTGGAATTCGATGCCGATCAGATCGGTTACGAGATCTTCGCGTTGCCGATCGGCAATGCCGAAAAGATCCTGAAGATCCTGCATGCGCTGGAATACAACACCATCATCGGGCATCCCTATCATGCGCTGGAGCAGATTCACGGAGCCTATGAGATCATGCTCTCCCTTCTGACCGAATCACATCTGTTATACGTACAAAAGGATAAAATGCGCGTGATTGAAAAGATCGCGGAATATATGTCAACGCATTATCAAAATAATCTGACCAACGCTTATCTGGCACAGCGTTGCGGCATCAGCGAGGTCTATTTCCGCAAGCTGTTCACGCAGATCACGGGAACCTCTCCCATCACCTATCTGCATAAGCTGCGCATTGCAAAAGCGGCAGAGCTCTTGCAGGACGGATCGCTTTCGCTATCGGAAATTGCAACCGAGGTAGGATATTCCGATCTTTATCACTTCTCCGCTATGTTCAAAAAATATATGGGGATGCCCCCATCCAAATATGCGCGGCTTTTCAAAGACCTGTAAATCCGCGCCGTAACCGATTTCGACCAACAAGGAGGTTCCTATGAAATTTTCCAACCGTTTTATCCGAGCAAACGACCGCTTGTGCGACTTCAACGCATTTGAGCCCGCACCCTACTTTCGCAAAAGCTTTACCCTTGACTTTTCTCCCGCCGAGGCACAGATCACCATTTGCGGTCTTGGATTTTATGAATTATCGGTCAACGGCACGCCGATCACAAAAGGCGCGCTGGCTCCTTATATTTCCAACCCCGATGACCTGTTATATTACGATTGCTACGATCTGACACCTCATCTCAAAAAAGGAAAAAACGTGATCGGGATTCTGCTGGGCAACGGCTTCCGTAACTGCTACGGCGGCTACGTTTGGCATTTTGATGAGGCGCCCTGCCGAGGACCTGTGTGTGTTGCGCTTACGCTGGAGGCACAGGGCGATGGCAAGCGCTTTTGCATGGAAGCCGACGAAAGCTTCCGCACGCATCCCTCCCCCATTCTCTACAACGACCTGCGCATGGGATATTGCTACGATTCCACCCAAGCCGTTGATGGTTGGGACAGCGTGGACTTTGACGATTCCGATTGGGCGTTTGCCGAGCCGCAAAAGGCTCCGCTCGGCACTCCGCGCCTCTGCACCGCGGAGCCCATACGCGCCACCGAGGAGCTGACTCCCGTGTCGGTCACGCATCAGGATTCGGTCTGCTTTTATCATAAAAAATACGAACCGAGCAAGCCCGAGGAATACACCCGCAGAAACAACGTATATCTGTACGACTTCGGGAAAAACACGGCAGGTGTCACGCGACTGAAGATCAACGGAAAGCCCGGGCAGAGAATCACCGTTCGCCACGGAGAAGAGCTGGTAAACGGCGAATTGCACCTGAACAATATTCTTTGCTATGCCAAGGACGACGAGCATAACCGCTATGGATTTGACTATAACCAAGCCGACGTTTTTATCTGCCGCGGCGGCGAAGAGGAATTTTTGCCGAGATTCAAGTATGACGGCTTCCGTTACGCACTTGTGGAGGGCTTGGAACCCGATCAAGCCACGCCCGAATTGCTTACTGCGGTTGTGATGAATTCGGATCTGACGGTACGCGCAGGCTTTGCTTGCTCGGATCCCACGCTGAACCAACTGCAAAAAATGATCCTCAATTCGGATCTTTGTAACTTCTATTACTTCCCCACCGATTGTCCGCAACGCGAGAAAAACGGCTGGACGGGCGATGCGGCTGTGTCTGCCGAGCAAATGCTTTTGAATCTCGGTGCCGAAGCCAGTCTGCGAGAATGGCTCTTCAATGTCCGCGCCGCGCAAAACGAGCAGGGCGCACTTCCCGGCATCGTTCCCACGGGCGGTTGGGGCTTCCGTTGGGGAAACGGCCCCGCGTGGGATAACGTTTGTGTGGAGCTGCCTTGGTGTATCTACAAGTACACGGGAGACCGCACAGTCATTTCGGAAAACGCCGATACCATTTTGCGCTATTTGTCCTATATTTTCACCCGCCGCGATGAACACGGCTTGATCCACGTGGGATTGGGTGACTGGGTGGATCCGTACATTGAGCAAAACGGACGGATCACCTCTCCTTTGGAAGTGACCGATACGCTAACGGTTTATAACATGATGAAGAAAGCGGCGTTTTTGATGGATGAGATCGAGCGCACCTCCGATGCCGAGCAGCTTCGCGCTATGGCAGAGATCTTGCGCAATGATTTCCGCCGTGAGCTGATCGACAGCGACATGACGGTTGCAGGCAACTGCCAGACCTCTCAGGCGTTTGCGTTGGCATCGGGTGTTTTTGAAGAGCATGAGCGCCCCGCCGCCGAGGCAAAGCTTTTGGCTCTCATTCACGAGAAAAATGACACCAACGCCTGCGGTATGATCGGATTGCGCCACATTTTCCACGTGCTTTCCGACATGGGAGAGAGTGAGCTTGCCTTGAAGATCATCACAAACCGACACCGCACCTGCTATGGCTACTGGGTAGCAAACGGAGCCGATTCCATGTGGGAACGCTTCCAGGAGGTAGGGGATCCGAAAATGACCTCTATGAACCACCATTTTCTCGGAGATATCACCACTTGGTTCATCGGGGAGCTTGCAGGACTTTTCTATAATCCCGGCGCCGATGACGTCACCTATTTCGAGGTAATTCCCCATCCCGTACTCGGTGGCGAAAAGCCATTTGCCAAAGCACATTTCGATTCTAAGTTTGGAAGAGTTGAAGTATCATGGGAAAAGCAAGATGATTGCATTTCTCTGGTTGTGCGCATTCCGCGCGGATTGCACGCAACCGTGAAGGCTGCCGACGGCAGACGCTTCGCGGACGGCACGAATGAGATCTATCTTGCCAAACAAGAAAACGACCGCACGCTGACGTTTACAATAATATAGTCATGACCACCAGCCGTGCTAGTGGCTTGCACAAGCCCCCTTGGGGCATTTCACACGCTGAGCCTATAGGCTCGTCGAAAAATCCGCCACTTGCGGAGGTTGCCCCACTGCCACAGATGTGGCAACTATCCTTTAGCCTCCCTTGTGTAAAGGGAGGTGGCACGACTCGTCGTGACGGAGGGATTGTTTTGTCGTTCTTTTTCACGAGTACAATCCCTCAGTCAGCTTCGCTGACAGCTCCCTTTACACAAGGGAGCCTCCGCTGCGGCGGGAACTGTACAAAGCTAAAGCTTTTTGGAACCACCAGCACTGCTGGTGGTTTTCGTTATACAAATAAAGGATCCCTTGAGCAAAGCTGTATTTGCTCAAGGGATCCTTTTATTATTTGATCTTCATTTCAAAACGGTGTCGGCAGCAGGGACAGCGAACGGTATGCTCTCCCGATACCCTTGGCAACCGCAACACCTTTTTGCAGTGCGGACATTTTTGATAAACGTGTGTTTTTCGGTCACGACGCTTGTTTTTCTTCAGCACGAAAAAGTTTTTGATTGGTCTGAAGAATCGGCAAAAGCGTTGGTTCTCCACCTGACGCTTGTAGATATTACGCGAAAACATCCGAAAGAACGAATATGCCAGCAAAAGCATCGCAACAAAATACAATATCAACGAATTCAAAAACAGATTGGCAATATCCAGCGCAAGCGCCGCGAACAGCACTGTTCTGCCCAGTGCATCACTGCCGTTTCTTCCGCTGAAAAAACGGTAAAGCCGCTCCCGAAAGCTCATTCGATAAGGTCTGTTCCCCATGTTTCTCCACCTCACTTATAAATTGCCAACAGTATACACCCCAAATTTAAACTCAACATGAAGATTGGAAGATCTTTTTTTAAATCTTTCCGTTTGGCTTATTTGCCATAATGAGAAGGATACGTATAGGTCTTACTTTCGCCCGTTTTGGCATTTACAAGCAAATGGGATGTGACCCGAACGTAACTGATGGAGGTTAGGTACGGCCCGTCGTAATAGGGCGATTCTATATCACTGCCGTATCGGTAGTATGCCACACTTTGAATGACCACGTGATAATATTCGATCTCATCGTACGGTTTATCGTACAAAGTTGCGTATGCAACAAACGAAGTTCCGCAAGCGGCATCCTCACGTCCGTCTTCGAAATTCCAATATTCCTTTGCGATCTCTATTGCCTCGGTTGAGGTAAAATTCCTTTCCCACGAAAGGTCAAGCGGTGTATATTCAACCTTTTTGGGAGTCGGATATTTTTCCAAAAATTGCAGCATATATTCCCGCGTTTCCGGTATGCCGTTCAGATAATATTCCGCATTCGGCTCGCCGTCGTTGACAATGCGCCAATTTTCAATAGGCTGCAGTTTTTCACCCTCAAAGGTGATCCTGCTCTCCCCATACACGAAATCTTCCCCGTTGTGACTCCAGGAATACGTGCCATCGGCGTGCAGCTCCATTTCGCGGAACGTAAACGGATAAAGATAAACGGTTCCCTCATAATAACGCAAAATCAGCGCATCCCCGCAATCGATCACCATTTCGGTTACCCCATCACTGTTCAGATCAATCCGCGCATATCCGAGATTTTCTATCTCTGTCAAGGGAATTTTGGAATAAGGCGTTGTGCAATCCTTCAAATAACAGTATTCGCCACGCGCGGTGTCAAAGACCTTTATCCGATTCTCCAGCACCCCGATAAAGGCTTGTCTTGTACACGCCTGTATCGCAAGGTAAAAATCCACGATACTTGTCACGGTCAGGTTTGCGCAATCCTTTGTCGAGCTGCAGTGTGGGAAAACGAACTGTGAAGCGATCAAGCGGTATTCCTCAACCGTGATCGAAACCTTTTGCCCGTTTTCTATTTTGTAATAGCTCCCTGCAGTAACGTCATCAACCGCTTCGCTTCCATCCACTCCGAATTCCGCAACAAACTCCAAGGAGGCACCGCCCGCGGCAATTCGTGAAATTCTGCGGGTAGGAAGAAAACCAACGTTGTTTTTATATGTATAAATCAATCCGTTGTGATCGATACAGCAATTTTTCCCTTCCCAAAAGGTTTCCAAAAGGATCGGCTTTCCGTCAGCCATACTGAAAATCGCCAGGATCTCATAATCATCACGAAGCAGAATCAATTCAAATGTACCGTCACAGTTCAGATCCTTTACGGAATATCGGAGGTCCGGGAGGTACCGGCTTTGCGGGGTGTAAAAGGAAAGCATAGACGAAAGAAGCGCATCAAACCACTCGGACTGTTGCGCATCGGTGATTCCAAATACGTCGCAGTAATCGGTTTGCTCATCATAGTAGTAAAGAGCGTAGCACATCTGATAGGCAAGTCTCACAATCGTCCCATAATCGACAAACCGATTGGAGTCGCCCTCGTACAGCGGAACGGCTACAGTTTCTGCCTCGTTCTCCCCTTTATAAGAGAGGAAAAGCACGTCATCGGGAAGGCGCCACGATTGGACACGGCGTAAAGAATTCAGCGCATACTCACGGCGATAGGAATCATCAAAGATGCTTTTGACCACAAGAACAAAGCTCTCGGAGTTTTTTTCAAGATAAGCCACACGATCATTCGTATGAGCTACCACAGAGGGATAGTCCTCGGAGAACCGATCGTTTTTCACATCATAAAATCGGGAGAACCGAGTCGGTGAAGAAAAGCAAAGCTGTAACAAGTAGTCATTTTGGGCAGTAATTTGAAATGATTTGCGGGCGTCCTCGGAAAGCACCTCTTCCCCCTCGGCATTGTAAAGATAATATTTCACCCAAAGCGAATCGAGATCCTCCACCTTGTAGAATCTGCCTCGTATTGTTGTATCAGAGGGCGTTTTCTCGTCTTCCGTGTCTTTCAAATCTTCCTCATCCTCCAAGGAATCCTTGTTATCCGAAGGATCGGTATCCTTTGAATTCTCGGAATCATCGGAACCCGAGTTTTCGGTTTGATTCTGGTTGTTGTCGGGTAGGTCGCCAAGAACATTCCCGTCATCGGCGGAAAAGCAGGAGGACAACGACAACAGCATGGAAAGACAGAGCAAAAACGCAACGATTTTTCTCATAAAATCTCCTCTCAAAAATCGAATTACAAGTTGAGCATATCATAAAAAAAGACGCTTGTCAATAGGGTGGTGAAAAGTTTTTTTATAAGGCACTTTTTAGTACCCAAGTGGAGGATTTTACCCTAAATTCAACGAATCAGTCGATTGGATAGAGCGTCAGCTTATCCTCCTCGGAACGGTAGATACCGAGAAAGATTTCCTTTGCGTCCTTATAACCTTGCGCTTTGAGTTGCTTTTGGAGCCAATTCGTGTCCCTGCCCGTGCGGGTTAGATTTTCGCCCATCACACGACCGTCCATAATGATCTCCACGCCAATGTGCGTTGCCTTTGCCGTGATCTTCAAATCCTCGGGAGTTGCGGGACGGTTTGCCGCCTTTGGCAAAATCGAAAGCTTTCCGTTATGCTCGAAGATCGCCGTTTGTATCTCGTCAAGATCAAAATAGCCTTGCTCGCGGCAAAGCAGCATAAACTCGGAGAGATCAAGCTTTGCCTGCCTCAAGTTTTTTCTATAGAGCTTTCCCGCGCTCATCAGGATCGTCGGTGTACCGTTGATATACTTTCGCGTTTTAGGAAACTTGTGAGCAATCAGATTCAGCACCAACGATGCAAGCCCATAAACAGCAAGCGCTATGAGTGGCTGATACGGATCTTCCAGCTCGGTTGCAAGCTCCGCGCCGATTGAGCCGATGGTGATCCCCGAAACATAGTCGAAAAAGTCAAGCTGTGCCACCTGCTTGTGTCCCATAATTTTTGTGATGATAAATAATGCCGCCACCGAAAGAAGCGACGTCAATATCACTTTGATAATATCCATTTTGCCTCCTGCCGTTTCTTTTTAGGTTGTGGCAAAACAGAGAAAGTTATACGGCAAGCAGTAAAACAAAAAAGAGAGCCAAAAGAGGTGCCTTACATAAAGCAGATTTTACCTGCCGAAAAAGAAAAAAGGAGTACGAGCATTTGTTCGTACTCCTTTTCCCACGCCTTGCCCTGCAAGGTATAGTGTGTTACACCTCATAGGTGTACTGTCGGGCGGTAATGAGCCTCCCTTGTGTAAAGGGAG
>JAFTKI010000077.1 GCA_017453335.1 Clostridia bacterium | reverse complement strand
GAAAAAAGTGTTGCACTTGGCTTGACAATCTGACGAGGCTAAAGGATAGTTGCCACATCTGTGGCAGTGGGGCAACTTCCGCAAGTGGCGGATCATTCGACGAGCCTATAGGCTCAGCGTGTGAAATGCCCCAAGGGGGCTTGTGCAAGCCACCAGCACGGCTGGTGGTCATGACTATACGATCTCCTCAAAAGGAGAAACATCATTTTTCTGCGTGGGCAGGATACGGAACGAGAAGGTGATCTCGCGGTCAAGGATGCGCAGCGCTTCGGGGAGCGTGGGACCGCACGAGTTGGATCCGATGCCTGCGTGGCGGTAATCGATATGAACCACCGTTTCGTCAAGCGGTACCAGCTCGTAATCGTGGGGTGTTTCGGTAAGCTGCTCCGCCGTGAAGTGTGAGCAGTTGAAGCTGAAGGACTTGCTCTCTTCGGTGTTGGTCACCAGAAGAGCCGCTCCTGCGGGATTTGCTACCTGCATCCAACGGGTTCCGTTGTGCGCCATATTCTCCTGCGGGCGAACGTAGGGCTCAAAATGCTCGGTGACGGTGGTCTGATACAGTCCCATCATGGAAGCATGACATTTATCGGCGTAGGATTCCACGGGGCCTCTGCCGAAATAGGAGAGATACTCACAATCGGAGGGCATTTTGTAAACGAAGCCGAAGCGCGGAAGGGGAATATCCTTTTCCAAGTGTGTTTTCGCGTATGTGGAGATCGTCAAGCCCTCGCCCTTTTGCACGGTGTAGGTTACCGTCATACGCACAACAGGACGCTTGCAATCGGCGGCAAGGATCAGCTCGGACGAGACGGTTACGCGGTTGTCGGCAGTTTCTGCCAAAGCGCAGGCGCGGCAATCGGTTTTTACCGCATGATAAAATCTGTCGCACCAATCACGCTTGACCTTACGGTCATTGTCGGTGGGAGCGCGCCAGATCGTAGGCGTTACGGGGGCGGTCAAAAGCTGCTTTCCGCTGTGGTTGATGCCTGTGATCAGACCGAGAGACTTGTCGATGGTGTATACGGTATCGCCGTCGGTGATCGTGACGGTCCGGTCGGTCTCATTTGCCGAAAGTGTTGCAACAGACGCGCGAACTGCGTATTTCTTTGTGGATTCGGCTTTGACCTCGATCTGCTCAAATCCGACCTCGTAACCCGCTTTTGCCCACGGACGTGTGGTGTTTTGGCGGAAGGAGAGGTTGAGGTAGCAGTAGCCGTCAAGCAGTTCGGTGTTGCCAAGGTCGAGCTTGTAGGTGCGGCGGTGCTGAGGAGCAATATTCAAGCCGAGGATGCGTCCTTCCCGAATCACCTCGCCGTTGCGCTCCAGCGTCCAGATCAAGTCGAGATCGGAGAGTGCAGTGAAGTAGCGCAGGTTTTTGAGCGTTACGGTGCCTTTTTGCAGGTCGGATGCAGTCAGGCGGCAGGGGCGAAGCACCTGCTTGTATTCCAGCATTCCCGAATGCACGCGGCGGTTGGGGTAGACCAAACCGTCCACGCAGAAGTTTGAGTCGTGCGGTGTGTTGCCAAGGTCACCGCCGTAAATGTATTTGGGCTCTGCAAGTGTGCCGATGTTGACCGAGTGGTCGATCATCTCCCATACGCATCCGCCAAAGAAGTTGTCGTATTTGTAGATCAGCTCCCAGTATGCTTCCAGATCTCCGGGGCCGTTGCCCATTGCGTGAGAGTATTCACACAAAAACAGAGGCTTGGCATAGAAGTTTTTGTCTCTCAAAGTAGCGGGAATGCTCATTTTGCCGCTACTGCTTGTATTTTCCAAAAATGGCAGATACATACCGCTTTCGATATCAATATAGTCGAAATTGATGCGTTTTTCCTTGCCCTCTGCCTTGGCATACAGGTCGCTTGCGCGGCGGGAAGCATCCTCACAGTGAACGATGCATCCGGGGGCGCGGCGATGGAAGTATTCGCTCATCAGGCGGTGGTTGAGCCCCGTTCCGCTTTCGTTTCCTACCGACCACATCAGCACACAGGCATGGTTCTTGTCGCGTTCAAACATTCGCTCGGCGCGGTCAAGGTAAGCCTCACTCCACTCGGGACTGTCGGTGAGCTGATCCCAGGAGTATCCGCTGGGCATGGGGTTGCCGTTGGATTGGAAGCCGTGGGTTTCGATATCTGTTTCGTCACAAACGTAGAAGCCGAGACGGTCACACAGCTCGTAGAAGCGGGGATCGTTGGGGTAGTGGCTGGTGCGCACCATGTTGACGTTGTGCGCTTTGAGAATGTACAGGTCACGCAGCATATGCTCCATCGGAGTTGCCGAGCCAAGCTCGGGATGACTGTCATGGCGGTTCGCACCCTTTGCCTTGACCTTCTTGCCGTTTACATATACCACGCGTCCCTTGACCTCGAATCGACGGACACCGATCTCCTGTCGGATATGCTCGTCGCCAACGGTCAGGAAGAGGGAATAAAGATCGGGCGTTTCATCGCTCCAAAGCATCGGAGCATCAATGGAAAGCGTCAAGGTGTCCTCGTTTTTCACTTGTACCGAGCCAACAGCAAGCTCTTCACCCACAGGGGAGAGCAGACGGTAGGCAACCTCTGCGTTGCCGTTTGCGAACAATTCAGCAGTCAGAGTTGCCGCAGAGAAATCCTCGTTCGGGATGGCGCGAACGTACAGATCGGTCAGATGTACCTTGTCGCGTGCGAGCAGATAGACCTCACGGATGATACCCGAGGAACGGATCTTGTCCTGGTCTTCAAGATACGTACCGTCGCACCATTTGAGCACCAATACCTGAATCGTGTTCTCGCCTGTGCGCAGATATTGGTTGACACTGAATTCGGAGGTCATGTGGCTGACCTGACTGTAGCCGACAAATTGGCGGTTGATATAGAGATAGAAGCAGGAGTCCACGCCCTCGAATACCAGCTTGATGTCGCGGTTTTTCAGAGTGTCGGCATTCACGTTGAAATTGCGCTGATAAAGACCGCAGGGATTTTTGCGCGGAACATAAGGAGGATCTACGGGAATGGGGTAGCGCACATTGGTGTAGTGCGGCGTGTCGTAGCCTCTGTTCAGCGCATACTGCCAGCTCATGGGAACGGTCAGACGGTCGGAGCCTTCTGTCGAGTAGTCCTCGGCGGTGAAATCAACGATGTCCTCAACCGATTCATAAAAGTGAAAATCCCACTCTCCGCAAAGCGACAGAAAACGGTCGCTGCACGCGCGGTTGCCCGTTTTTGCGGCATCGTCCGAGCCGTAGGGGATGAAATAAGCATGTGGCTTTTCGCAATTGACGTGCAAATGCTCCAGCGTTTGATGATACAAAAGTTTAGGTTTCATAAGGGAGGGTATCCTTTCTGCTATGCCCGCAGGCAAACATTTTTATACACTCTAATTATGCCATAAATCGAGCCGATTGTCAACACAAAAAAGGAAGATCGAGCAAAAGAAACGAATTTTCGGCGCAACCCAATACAGAATCTCTGTCATAAATACGAAGAACCGCCGAATGGGCGTGAAGCGTGTTGAGCGCTTCATGCACGTTCGGCGGTTCCTTCTTTGAAAAGTTTTTGGGGAGAGGGGTGTGGGGAGCGGGGCATTGAAGCGCCGGAGGCGACCAATGCCTTGTGGGGCAAGCCCCACATAGTCTTTTCTTCAAAAAGTCCCCTCTCCCCACAGTCTATCTACCAATCAATAATTCTCCTGACGGAGTTCGAAGTAAGCTTGCGGATGCTTGCAAACGGGGCAGAGCTCGGGAGCTTTGGTACCCATTACGATATGTCCGCAGTTACGGCATTCCCAAACAGACACGCCGCTCTTTTCAAACACTGCCTTGGCTTCAACGTTGGCAAGCAGTGCGCGGTAACGCTCTTCATGTGCCTTTTCGATTGCGGCAACAGCACGGAACTGTGCGGCAAGGTCATGGAACCCTTCCTCGTCGGCGTCCTTTGCGAAACCATCGTACATATCGGTCCATTCATAATTTTCGCCCTCTGCGGCGTGAAGCAGATTCTCGGCGGTGTCGCCCAATTCACCCAGTGCCTTGAACCACAGCTTTGCGTGTTCCTTTTCGTTGTCGGCGGTTTTCAGAAAGAGTGCGGCGATCTGCTCATAGCCTGCCTTCTTTGCAACCGATGCAAAGTAGGTGTACTTGTTTCTTGCCTGCGATTCGCCTGCAAAGGCTTCCCACAGATTTTTCTCGGTTTTTGTTCCTGCATAAGGATTCTTTTGCGTTGCCATATCTATGATCTCCTGTCTTTGTTAAATTTTGGCTTTTGCCGATTTCATTGTATCATACGCAAAAGCCTTTGTCAAGATTTTTTTCCTGACTTTTGTGTGTGATTTCTTGATTGACAAACGACCTTGACCGTTGTATAATAAAAGCAGAGAAAAACGAGAGGAGATGCGACATGGCAGAAGCAAAGGGAACGCGCATCACGGCAGAGTCGCCCGTGACCGTTTTGGACGGAGTGGGGCGCACACGCGCCGAATATTATGCCAAGCTGGGCATCTATACGCTGGGCGATCTGATCGCCCATTATCCGCGCGCTTATGAGAACCGCGGAGACGTGTGTCTGCTTACCGAATCACGAACTGACGGCAAAAGCTCCGTGATCCTGACGGTTGCCACCGAGCCGCGTGTTGTGCGTCTGCGCAGTCACAAATCCTTCCTTAAATTCCGCGCCTTTGACGACAGCGGAAGCTGTGAGATCGTTTATTTCAATCAAGACTACCTCAAAAGTCAATTTCCCGTGGGATCGGTCTACCGCTTCTTTGGAAAGGTGGAGCGAACAGGGAAGCGATACAGTATGTCCTCCCCGATTGCCGAGGCGTGGACGGAGGATGCAAATCTTCCTCCGCTTTGGGCGGTCTACCGCATGACCGAGGGGATCTCCCCAAAGCAGATCGCCAAGGATATTGCGGCGGCAATGATGCTTTTGGAGCCTGTGCGCGAGGATCCGCTGCCTGCAGAATTGCGTGAGCGCCGCGGACTTTGCACGCTGTCCTTTGCCGAGCGACACATCCACCGTCCCGACGATTGGAAATCGCTTGCGGTGGCGCGCAGACGGTTGGTATACGATGAATTTTTCTTCTTTGCGCTTGGTGCGGCAATGACACACACACGCGCAAAAGAACACGGCGCACCGATCTGCGCAAACGGTGATATCAGCGGATTGACAAAACAGTTGCCCTACCGATTGACGGGAGCGCAGGAGCGCGCGATCGCCGATATCCGACACGATATGGCGCGAGACGTACCCATGAGCCGTATCGTGGTGGGCGATGTCGGTTGCGGAAAAACGGTGTGCGCGGCGGCGGCAATTTTGATCGCGGTGCAAAGCGGGCGACAGGCGGCGCTGATGGCACCTACCGAAATTCTGGCAAGACAGCACTATTCGGAGCTGTCCGCCTTGTTTGAAAATCTGGGAATTACCTGTGCGCTACTGATCGGCGCGACCACGGCGGCACAGAAACGGAAAATCAAAGCTGAGCTTGCCGAGGGGCGGTTGAGCGTTGTGATCGGAACGCACGCCTTGCTTTCGGACGGTGTGGAGTTCGCCGCTCCCGGCTTGGTGGTTACTGACGAACAGCACCGATTCGGTGCACGTCAGCGCGCAAAGCTGTCCGAGAAAAACGCACACGCGCATCTTTTGGTCATGAGTGCAACGCCGATTCCGCGATCGCTGGCACTGGTGCTGTACGGGGATCTGGATCTCTCCAAGATCGATGAAATGCCCCCCGGCAGACAGCGCGTGGACACCTTTGCGGTGGATGAATCCTACCGTGACCGCCTGAACGGATTTATTGCCAAGCAGGTGGAGGATGGCGGACAGGTCTACGTGGTATGCCCCGCGGTGGAGGAGCAGGAAACGGCACCCGAGGAGGTCACGCTGGCAGAGATCTGCGAAACGGGTGTTCAAGCTGTAGAAAAAACACCGCTCAAGGCGGCAGTTCAATACGCAAAGACCTTACAGGAAACCTTTCCGCAATATGCGATCGGATTTTTGCACGGAAAAATGAAAAGTGCTGAAAAAGAGCGCATTATGCAGGCGTTTGCGGCAAACGAAATACAGATATTGGTCTCCACAACGGTCATTGAGGTTGGAGTCAACGTGCCCAACGCGTGCCTGATGATCGTTGAGAATGCCGAGCGGTTCGGTCTTTCTCAGCTGCATCAGCTTCGCGGACGAGTCGGACGCGGTACGCGGAAATCCTATTGTGTGCTGGTCAGCGGCGGCACGGGAGAGCTTGGCGAGCGGTCTATGGCGCGTTTGAATACCATGCGCACCACCTACGACGGCTACGCGATTGCCGAGCAGGACTTGGCACAGCGCGGTCCCGGTGACTTTTTGGGAAGCGGTACCGATGCATCTGTACGGCAGAGCGGCGGTCTTGCTTTTCGATTGGCAGATGCGGGCGAGGATGTTTCGATTCTGACCGAAGCTACCGCCGATGCGCGAGAGATTTTGACGAGGGATCCCGAGCTTTCCCGGGCACCGCTTCTCTCCGAGCGTGTCAAAGGGCTGTTTCGGATCGAGGACGGACTGATCAGCTAAAGTGTACGGTATCAAAATTCACAAAAACCGGTTTCACGAAAAAGCGATTTGAATTCAAACTGTAAAAATCAACGGAAACGGTCGATTTTTTTTGATAAACCTATTGAAATCTTTTTTCGAGTTTGCTATAATAAATCATAAAATTCTATTAAAAATACGGGGGATAAAAAATATGCAAAGCAATGTACGTCCCGAAACCATGGCGCGCATCACCACAGCCGCGCTGGCAGAGGCTTTTATCGAGGAGCAGATCCGCGAGGTCCGCGCACAGGTGGGAGATAAGAAGGTTCTCTTGGCTCTGTCGGGCGGTGTGGATTCTTCGGTGGTTGCCGCACTTTTGATCAAGGCAATCGGCAAGCAGCTCGTTTGCGTTCATGTCAACCACGGCTTGATGCGCAAGGGCGAGAGCGAGCAGGTGATCGAGATCTTCCGCAACCAGTTGGATGCAAACCTGATCTACGTTGACGCAACCGACCGTTTCTTGAACCTTTTGGACGGCGTGTCCGATCCCGAAAAGAAGCGCAAGATCATCGGCGCGGAGTTTATCAATGTGTTTGCCGACGAAGCGCGCAAGCTGGACGGCGTTGCATTTTTGGGACAGGGAACCATTTATCCCGATATTTTGGAGAGCATCAAGCAAGCAGAGGGTAAGAAGGCAGTGAAATCGCACCACAACGTGGGTGGACTTCCCGAGGACTTGAAGTTTGAGGGCTTGGTTGAGCCGATCAAGCTGCTGTTCAAGGATGAGGTTCGCGTGGTAGGCGAGGCGCTGGGACTTTCTCACGAGATGGTATACCGTCAGCCGTTCCCCGGCCCCGGACTTGGCGTTCGTTGTCTTGGCGCGATCACGCGTGACCGCTTGGAGGCGTTGCGCGAGGCAGATGCGATCGTGCGCGAGGAATTTGCCAAGAACGGCTTGGCAGGCAAGGTATGGCAGTATTTTGCGGTTGTACCCGATGTCAAGAGCGTTGGCGTGAAGGACGAGAGCCGCTACGAGGGCTGGCCCGCAATTATCCGCGCGGTGAACACCGTGGACGCAATGACCGCAACCATCGAGGAGATCCCCTATGCAGTTCTGCACAAGATCACCGATCGCATCACACACGAGGTGGACGGCATCAACCGCGTCCTGCTCGACTTGACACCGAAGCCCGTTGGGACGATCGAATGGGAATGAGCTTTGCTCATTCCCATTCGATCAGTTATGATCGCCTGCGGCGAGTTATGAGTTATGATACGCTTCGCGTAGTTATGATGCACCTTCGGTGCAGTTTGAAGTAACAGGGCGATCATATCATAACGCTTGCGAAGCAAGCTCATAACATTTGGCTAAGCCAAATTTATAACTCTAAACTTATAACTGAAAGTTAGGATTTTATTATGGCTGATAGTGTGCTGAGAACAAAATCCAAAGAATTTGCAAAGGATATCGTGTTTCTCTGTCGCAACCTCAAACGAAGAGAGGTTGAAGCTGTTTTGATAAATCAGCTCCTGCGTTGTGGTACGTCTGTCGGTGCTAACGTACACGAAGCACAATATGCTCAAGGGACAAAGGATTTTATTTCAAAGTTTGAGATTGCACTAAAAGAGTGCAATGAGAGTGAATATTGGCTTGAATTGCTTTTTGAAACAAATTCCTTGACAGAAGCGGATTTTAAGGCTTTTCACAGCAAATGTATCGAACTCCGCCGTATGCTTGTTTCATCTGTAACGACGCTAAAGAACAAATAAGGCTTTTAAGTGGCTTGGAAGCCGTATTCCAAGCCGCTTTCTCTGCAAATTTATGATTCCGCGTGACAACACTTTGACCATAGTTTAAAGATCTAATTTAAAACTTGGCTTCAATTAAGAAACATAGTTCATGCATCTCTCAATGGGATACACTTTGATTTTGGATATTGATGGCAAAAAATAACGCTGAAAAACGACTTTTGAATTTACGGGAGAGAGGTTGACTTATGAAAAAGTTTATTATTATAACTGTCTGTTTGTGCATTTTAATTAGCCTGTTTAGTTGCAAT
>JAFTKI010000076.1 GCA_017453335.1 Clostridia bacterium | reverse complement strand
GCGGACTGTTCCTGGCAAATGTGATCGCGGCAGTGGTTGCAGGTATTTATACCGAGATATTCGTTCATTATCTGAAGGTTCCCAAGACCGTGCTGACCTTCTCGGTTGTGGTGTCGCTGATCCCCGGACGGGCATTGTACAATACCATGAAATATGTGTTCAACAGCGATTTCGGTCATTTCGTGAACAACGGAATGATCACGCTTTCGGTTGCGGCGGCAATTGCCATCGGTATCACGATCGTGCTGGTAGGTACGCAGGTCAGACGCAAGATCTCGGACGCAAGAAAGAGCAGAACCTGAAAAAAGTGACAATAGCAAGAGGACAGAGATTTTTACAGTCTCTGTCCTCTTTTCATAGTATTTTATTTCCCGGAGCCTTCCTCGTAAATGGTGTCCTCGGAAAGCGTTTTGAGAACTGCGGCACTGAAATAATCCAAGGGATCTACCTGCAATCCCTTCACCGTCATTTCCATGTGCAGGTGCGGATCCTCGGCAAGCTCCAGCATGGCGGAATCGCCAACATATCCAAGAAGCTGTCCCTTCTTGACCGTGCTGCCGAGCGTGATGCCTTCTGCAAGATCCTTTGACAGATTCTTGTATACAGTCATGCACTCACCGCTGTGCGAAACGGCAACACTCCAGCCCATCATGGGATCCTCCCAGATCTGCGCGACCGTACCGTCTGCAACCGAGCAGACCGCGGCATTTGCGGCGGTGGCAATGTCAACGCCCAAGTGTACACGCCAATCCTTCAGGGTTTGCGAAAAGACCTGAACGTCCACGCTGTGATTTTTGATCAGCTTTCCCGAAACGGGAAGGGCAAGCTCGGGGATGGGTTCATCTTGAACCGTGGGTTGTGTGTTATCAGGCTTTTCGGGTTCGGAGGGTGCTTGATTGTTATCGGTGATCACGTCATCAGGAACCTCGTCCTTTTTGGCTTGATTGTTTGCGGCGGTGATTGCCAGTACAACGGCAAGCGTCAAGAGAATTACGACCGCGCTCAAATAAACCGCACGGTTTACGCGAACATCCTTGAGCTTTTGGTAAAGCTTTGATTCTTTCCATTTTTTCCACATACTCTTTTTGCTCCTTTAGGCTTTTCTGAATATTGCGCTTGGGACTGCCGTTTTTTTGCGCTGAGTGCGACAGCTCCAATTCCTGCTGATTCTATTTTTGCCTGTGGCGCCGAGTTTATACAGACAATCCAAAAAAATTATCTTCTACATCAAATTTTCACATAAATTTCAGACAGCATATTGATATTTTTATGCCTATTCATTACATGTTCATATTTTCATGATACAATTAACTTTGTATAAAAATCGGAAAAGGATTACATCCGAAATCGAAAGGACTTGTTTTCTATGATCAAAATAGAGCATCTTGTAAAGAATTACGGTTCTCACTGTGCTGTGGATGATATCAGCTTTGAGGTGGAGAGCGGTGAGATCGTTGGGCTTCTCGGTCCGAACGGCGCGGGAAAAAGTACCACGATGAATATTTTAACGGGATATCTGTCCTCTACATCGGGAAAAGCATCGGTGGCGGGGATCCATATTTTGCGCGATCCGATCGGTGCCAAAAGACTGATCGGATATCTCCCCGAGCAGCCCCCCCTGTATCTGGATATGACGGTTGAGGAGTATCTCAAATTCAACTACAATCTGAAGGGCTGCAAGCTTGACCGCGATGCGCATCTGGATGAGGTTTGCGAGATCGTGAAGATCAAGGACGTGTACCACAAGGTTATCCGCACGCTTTCCAAGGGATACCGCCAGAGAGTGGGCATTGCACAGGCGTTGATCGGCAAGCCGAAGGTCATTATTTTTGACGAGCCTACCGTTGGTCTTGACCCCAAGCAGATCATTGAGATCCGTAATCTGATCCGCAGCTTGGGAAAGGATCACACGGTCATTCTGTCAACGCACATTTTGCAAGAGGTGCAGGCTGTTTGCGACCGTATCGTGATCATCAACAAGGGTAAGATCGTTGCCAACGAAAAGACCGAGAGCATTTCCAATGTGGTTGCCAACAACCGCCGTTTTAACATTAAGATCGCAGGCCCGCAAAAGGATATCCTGCCCGTGTTGAAGAATATGCAGGGTGTGTCTTATGCTGAAGCGTTGGCAGAGCGTGACGGCGATGCCTACACCTACCTGGTGGAAAGCGAATTCGGCGTGGATATCCGCAAGCGTCTGTTCTTCATGCTTGCCGAGCGCAACTGGCCCATCCTTGGCATGGAGGCTCTTGGCATGAGCTTGGAGGATATCTTTATCACGGTTGTGGACAAGTCCGAGGAGAACAAAACGGCATCCGCTACGCAGAACCGCGTCAAGCGCCGTTCCCGTCGACAGGACCGTTCGGCTCTGGAGCAGGAGCTTGGTGCTTCCATGTATGAGGATGCAAAGCGCCAGAGAGATAAGGCCGCGCTGTCGGAAACCTCCGATGATGAGGACGACGAATAATTTTGAGCTGAAGAAAGGAAATAAACCGCTATGTTTGCCATCTATAAAAAAGAGATGCGCTCTTACTTCATCAACCCCATCGGATATATCTATCTGGGTGTATTTTTGGTATTTTCGGCTTTGCTGTGCTGCTATACCACGCTGATTTCGGGAAGCTACGATACAGCTAACTATTTCACTTATCTGATTTTAGCCTATATCATTCTGATCCCGATTCTGACCATGCGCCTGTTTGCCGAGGAGCGTAAAATGCGCACCGAGCAGTTGCTATTGACGGCTCCCGTTACCATCACGGGTATGGTGCTGGGCAAATATCTTGCCGCTCTGACGCTGTATGTTTCGGGTGTTTTGCTTTCTTGCATCAACTTTTTGCCGCTTTATCTGATCGGCAATGCCGAGAGCAGCGGAAACACCTATTCGCAAACACATATCGGCCCCGTGACGGGCGAGATCGTGGGCAGCGTGATCGCCATTATTTTGCTGGGTGCTGCGCTGATCGCCATCGGTACATTGATCTCCGCGCTGACCGAGAACCAGCTCTCTGCCGCTGTTATCACGATTGGTGTGATTGCAGTGATGGTGCTGATGAACCTTTTGAATATTTTGACCGACAGTGACGGTCAGCCTTTGATCGGAAGCTATGTGATCCGTTATCTGATCGGCTGGATATCGGTGACAGGCCGCTTCTCCGGATTCAGCTCGGGATATTTTGATTATGCCGCACTTTTGTACTATGTTTCCTTGTCGTTCATCTTCCTGTTTTTAACGGTGCGCGTTTACGAGAAGCGCCGTTGGGGTTGATCGGGAAAGGGAGTGCTTGTAATGAAAAAACGTTTCATTCGCGGCCGAAAGGTTCGCTACGGAGGGATCACCGTTATCTTAACGGTACTGGTGATCGCCGTAACGCTTTTGGTAAATGCAGTCTTTGGCTCGTTGGCAACCCGTTATAACTGGATGACCGACATGAATGAGCTGGGACTGTTTGACGTGACCGATCAATGTTATACCTATCTTGAGGATGTCTTTGCAGATGCTACCGATGACGGCAGCTCCGCGCAGGTTGAGATCATTTTCTGTGATCTGCTCAAGAATATTGCCGAGGAACCCACGCAGGCACAGCTGTATCATACGGCAAAGTCCTTGCAGGAAAGATTTCCCGAGCATATTACGCTGAATTGCTATGATATTCTGACCGATCCCACCACCGTCCGCGGAAAATACAATACGGCGGAGGATCCGCACACAGGAGCGATCGATGAGATATCGGTTTCCACTACCGATGTTATTCTCGTCAGTGAGGGGTATCACCGCGTTTACAGCCTTGCTGAGTTCTTTTCCTTCAAGGATAACTCTGCCGAGAATCTGTGGGGTTATAACGGCGAGCGCAAGCTTGCCGCCGGTATTATGAAGGCGGTTGCTACCAACCGTCCCAAGGCTTGCCTGACCAACAATCACGGTGAGGTGTTCTATGACTATGAGATCCTGAACGTGCTTGACGATGCAGGGTACAAGGTCACCTACTTGGATCTGTATAAGGGGGAGATCCCCGAGGATTGCTCGCTGATCGTGACCTATAATCCCATGTCGGATCTTTTGGTCACCGAAAATACCGGTTCCTCGGTTTCCGAACGCGACAAGCTGGAGGACTTTTTGAGCGAGAGCGGTAACGGCTATTGGGTTCTGATGGGGAATTCTGCTCCTACCTTACCTAATTTCGAGTCCTTCTTAGAAGCATGGGGAGCCGATTTCTCCTATCACACCTCGGGTACGAATCAGTACCGCTACATGGTGCAGGATACCACCCAAAGCCTGACCTCCGACGGTTATACCATTTACGGTGAGGCTTCCGCGTCGGAAAAGGGGACGCAAATATTTGAAAATCTGAACCGCACCGCGATCTTCAAAAACGCAACTGCCATCACACCCGCCCAAGGCTTTGTCAACAACGGCGACGGCAGTTATACCAACGGAGACCGCGTGATGTACAGCCTGTACACGGGCGGCGAGAACGCTATCTCCTGGGCGAACGGAAATGCCGTTAACGATGCCGACGATGCGATCCTTTTGAGCTTGACACAGCAAAACATGGCAGACGGACAATCCTATGTGGGCGTTGTATCGTCGTCTGAATTTGCCACCGAGCATTATCTGCAGTCGGCTGTTTATGCCAACAGCGATGTTTTGTGTGCGGTTTTGGAGGTGCAAGGTATGGAGAACACGCCGATCGGGCTGACACTCAAGCCTTATGAGCAAACCGAGATCAGCACCGTGACAACGCAGCAAATGTTCGTTTGGACGCTTTGCCTGAGCCTTATTCCCGCGGTGATCATTGCGGGCGTTGGTGTTTTCGTGCTGCTCAAGCGCCGCCGTGCTTAATTTGGAGAAAGGAACTGAACTGATATGAATTTCAAAAAATGCGGCTTGAGCCGTAAGATGAAGCACGGATCAGCATCGGTGGGCATTGCCTCTGCGGTGATCTGCGCTGTCATTCTGCTCAACGTATTGGTGACGGCTCTTTGCTCCGGTTTTATGGTGTTTACGGATACTACTCCCGAGCTTTTGTATACGCTGGACGAGGAGACTGAGTTTTTGTTGGAGCAAACGCTGACAGAGGTTGATGCAAAGAGAGCCGAGGACGATCCCGTTCAGGTTGAGATCATCTTTTGCGCCGATCCCGACCAGCTTCTGCAAAATGACAGAATGCGTCCCATCTATTACACCGCTTTGCAGATGGAAAATCAATTTTCCGAAAATATTCAGGTTACCACGATCGATGTGTGGGATAACCCCTCGGCGGTGGATGCTTACCGCGCCAATGCCTATTCCCAGATCTATCCCTCTTATGTGATCGTTTCCAGCGGCAGCGAGTTCCGTTTGTATACAAGAGATGCATTTTATTTGTATACTTCCTCCGATTCCACCGAGCCTTATGCTTACAGCGGAGAGAAGACCTTTGTAAAGGGTATTATGGCTGTTACACGCGCCGAGGCACCGATCTGTGCTTTGACGGTCAATCACGGCGAACCCTTTGCAACCGAGGAGGGACGCGCAAAATACAGCGAGTTTTTGAAGATTATTGAAGGTGCGGGCTATGATCTTGTCTACCTTGATCTGGAAAAAGAGGAGATCCCCGAAAATTGCCGATTGATCATCACCTTCGATCCCCAAAAGGATTTTGTTGCAGGCTTTCAGACCAACGGTGTTTCCGAGTCCTCCAAGCTGGACGACTATCTGCGGAAGTCTTATGCCTATATGGTTTTTGCCGATGCCGATACGCCCAAGCTGACCAATCTGGAGGAATATCTGGAGGAGTGGGGAATCGTATTCAACCGTTATGAATCGGGAATGCCTTATGCGGTGATCGATCCTGCTTCAGCCTTGAATCCCGAAGATGGCAAGGCGATCCTGGCACAGTATGAAACCGAGGGTGCGGGCGGTGCGATCACGAAGGATATGCGCCAGTACAGCACACCTCCCAAGATCGTTTTCGGCAACGCGCTGTCGATCTCTTATTCCCATTCTTACGAGCAGACGTACGTTCTGGCGGATGAAGAACAGGAAACGGGTGCCTTTATTTACGGTGATTACAACCGCAATATGATCCACCGCAGTATTTACGATGTGTTCCGCACCACCAATCAGGCAACCGCCTCTGCCGTGGACGCGAATGGTGAACAGGTTCTTCTGACAGACTCTCCCTTCCGCCTGATGACGATCACGCAAGAGGAGCAGGTGGTCAGTGAGGGTATGGGCTTTACAAACGCCTCCATGTATTCTCATGTATGCGCCTTTGGATCGGTTGACTTTGCCGACAACAAGATCCTGTCCTCGGGTGCCTTTGGAAACAGCGATGTTTTGCTCAGCCTGCTGAGAACGGTTGGTAAAGAGGTTGTTCCCGTGGGACTGGATTTCAAGGTGCTTTATGACGGCGAGATTGACGCAGAGTATATGGAAGCCGGCACTGCCGTAACCTATACGGTAATCCTTATTGCGATTCCTGCGGCAGCAATCAGCGTTACGGGTACCGTTGTGCTGGTAAAGCGTAAATTCCGTAAGTGAGATTGCGCCAAGAAAGGAAATACGGATAGATTCGATGAAAATAGAAAAGCAAGTTATCAATATCATATTTGATGCCGGCAAGGGAGACGTATCTGTTGCCAGCCGGGAAGCGGTTTCGGGGGAAGCCTTTGGTGCTTTGCCCCGTCCCAAACGAAGTGGGTATCGCTTTGTTGGCTGGCGGTTGGAAGGAAAGCTGATCGCTGAGGATACGATTCTTCATGCCGAGGAGGATATTTGCCTTGTCGCACAATGGGAAAAGGCGAAGAATACCAAAAAATTCTCCATGCTCAGGCGTCAGAAAATTGCCATTGCGGTTCTTGCCGCTTTGAGTGTTGTGCTGATCGCGGCGTTGCTGATCGTAAACGAGATCATCACATGGGAAGTGTTTGAATTGCAAAACGTCCGTATCGTGGACGGCGTAGAGGTGACCGATACCTACTATATCAAGCATGTTGACGGAAAATATCAGCTCTATGATAAAAACGGCAGCCTTGTGAAAACCAATCTGGACGGCTACTATATCGTTGACGGCGGAAATCAGTACAAGGTCGATCCTGCAACGGGTGAATGGTCGCTGTATGCTACGGTTGACGTAGAGGGAAGCGAATCGATCGGTGCCAACGGATTGGTGCTGATGTTTGAACAGATTCAGCAGGATGAGATCTATTCGATCGAGGTCAACGGATCCAAGCATGCACCCTACTGCTTCTATCGGGATGCTGCGGGAAATGTTCAGATCAAGGGCAGTGAAAAAACACTTGTTACCTACGATCCGGAGCTTTACGCAAGCCTGTGCGTGAGCAGCGGCTATACCATCTCCTCGAAGAAGCTTGTGCTGGATCGTCCCATTGACTATTCGGTATACGGTCTTGCAGATGAGGATAACCCCACGACCTATACGATCACGAAGGCGAAGTTCTCCGAAAGCGGCGAATGCTTGCCCGATGAGTCGGTTCGCTATACCGTGAAGATCGGCAACAAAACGCTGCCCGGCGGCGGATATTACGCACAGCTGGTTGGACGCGATACCGTTTATATTCTGGCTTATACCATAGAGGATACCATTCTTCAGCCGATCGAGGCACTGGTAAAGCCGCAGGTCGTTTACCCGATGTCGATGACCACCTTCCTTTGTGTAGAGGATTTTTTGCTTGGCAGCGTGGATCTGAGCGGCAAGGATATTCAGATCACGCCAACGGTTGCCTTCTCGTTCCTTGACCTGCCCGCAAGAAACTACACCATTTCCAGTACCAAGCCCTACGTTGCAGAGACCGAGCTGATGAAGGGATACGATATCAATGATACGAACGCTTCGGAAATGCTTTCGTTGCTTGCCGAGATGGAGTATGTCTCCTGTGTTAAGCTGGGAATTACCGAGGAAGCGTTGCGCGAGTATAACCTTGACGGCGACGGATACTATATTCAGTTCAAATCTCCCGTAACCGATGCAAATGGGTACACCACGGGCTATGTTACGAATAAGATTCTGATCAGTCCCAAGACCGAGCAGGGAACCTACTATATTGCCTCTATGAAGGATGAGGATGATGCGTCTGCCGTTTATTACGACATGATCGTAGAGGTGGATCAATATTATCTCTCTTTCCTGGAATGGGATCTGAGCGATTGGTATTATCCCAATTTCTTTACCCCGTCTATTTCTTCCGTGTCTGAAATGAAGTTCCACATCAACGGAAAGGATTACACCTTCCGCTTGGACAATACCCAGACCTATATGTTCTATGAGACCTCCGACGGTACGATCAAGCAGGTCGATCTTTCGGCAGGCTCACTGATCTCTGATGAAAAGGGCGGCTGGGTATATCTGCTCAACGGCACTCGCTATGCAGTGCAGAGCTTTGATCTTTCCAAGGGCGGATACTATTTCCGCATCGTGAATCTTTTGGACGGCAAAAACACCATTACCTACGAGCCGTTTGGCGAATATCGCTTTACGATCGACCGTGACGGAATTCAGACCTTGCAGGTGATCCGTGAAGATCACAACGGCAACAAGAAGGAATACACTTATGAGTTGACCTATCGGGCAGAGGACGGTTCTATCAAGCGAGCAAGACAGTATAGCCTGGTATACCGTGATCCGAATAATAAGGATTTTGTGGTGATGGGAAAATATACTGCAAGCGGCAGCAGTGATTATATCACCGATAACTACCGCCATTCGTATTGGGCGGAGATTCTGACCAAGGATGAAAACGGTGCATCGGTATATAAATGGGAGCGTCAGACCTTCAACAATCTGGCAGAGGGATTGATCCTTTGCGATGCAACAGGTGTGACCGATAAGATCTACGAGATCGGTATCGGCTCCCAGAATCTGAAGGTGTATTGCGATCAGTTCCTTGGCGGCACGGCTCATATCAATCTTTTGGACTACACCTTGGTATACGAGGTCAAGACCGATAAGGGAACGATGAAGACCGAGCAGGTTACTGCTCTGGATAACTTCCGTCAATTCTATGTTAACCTCGTCAGCCTGACGATCGAGGGAGATATTGATGAAAAGGTGTTCCTTGAGAATATGGGTATGACCACGCAGGAATATATCAACACGAAAAAGGAAGATGCAAGCTTTTCCTTTAAGGTTGCTGATATGGCGAAAAACACCAATCTGTACACCGTGTTGACTTCTTCCGATGACAAGGCTACCGAGGAGCAGTTCTGGAAGGAACACAACGAGCATGATATCGTGATCCGCTTCTACCGTTATTCCGACCGTAAGGTTATGATGACGCTGGAGCTGGTTGAGGAATACGATGAGAACGGCAATCCGTTGCCCGATGCAACCAAGACGGTTGGTAAATTCTATGTGTTGACGACCGTTCTGGACATGATCGAGGAGGATCTCGGACTTTTGCTGGACCCCTCCAAGAATACGCCTGTTCCCGAGCGTTCTTAATGCAGAATAACAAACAAAAGGCGGCGAACCGAATTTTTTAGGTTCGCCGCAATTTTATTAAATTACAAAGTGCAAATCAGTTTTTCCAAGGGCGCATATCCCTTTGCCGAGGATTTGAGTGCCGCATCTGCATCAAGACAGGCATTCAGCGCGCGGCGCAAGCGTTTTTCGTTGGTGTTGCGCAGACTTTTTTGATACAGTCCGACCTTGTATTCGTGAAGCGGGGGGCGGAACGTGCCTCCGATTTCCGAGGCGGGCAATCCTTGAGCGGTCATTGCCTGCACCGAGATCATTTCGCAGATTACGCGTGTTACATCACCGAGAATTATCACAGGCTCCACGCGGCGCATACGGTAATCGGCAAGGATCGCCAATGCAGCCTCCTGACGGCCGTCCATGATCGCGTTGGTAAAGGCGAAGGTGTCGTATTCCTCGGTTGAGGTACATACCAGGCGCATCTGCTCGGCGGTTACACTTTTTTGACCGTGGAATAGCGCATAATAGCTCAATTTGTCGATCTCGTTTGCCAGTACGAACATGCTGTGTCCGCAATACTCGGGCATTTCGGCGCATAAAGCGGGGGAAGCCTCAATTCCATTGTGCGCAAAATGGCGTTGGATCCACGCGGCGAGCTTTGCCGTGGAGCAACGGTCAAACTGAACGGGGGTGAGAAATTCTCCAAGGCGTGCCAGCGTTTTTGAGGGGCTTTTCGGCAGATACCCCGGATCCAGGCAGTCGGCACTTGCGCAGATGATCAACAGATTGTAATCGTATTCGGGCAGAACTGCAAGCACGTCGCACAGGTCGTCCAGCTCGTTTGGACGCATGGTTGTAAAATTCAAGCCGCGCAGGGTGACCAGCTTGCGGTCTGTCATCATCGGCGTGGGCATCAGTGCATCCAACAGCTTATCGGGGGTGAAATCGATTGCGTCAAGGTGCATTTCATTAAAGAATGCGTAGGTCGGATCGGGGCAGAGAAGGTCTTTTGCCTGCTTGAGTGCATGGGATTTCAGATAGTCCTCGTCACCGAAAAACAGATATCCCGCGCGCGGATTTGTCTTCAGCTCTTTTCGGAAGTCGGCTTCTTTGAGAATCGGTTGCATGGGGATCTCCTTTCGGTAACATTTGCAGATATCTGCTTCCTCTCTATTATAGCATTTTGTTTTTGGTTCGTCAACCGTCCCGCGGGATTGTTTTTGCAAAAAGTTTTAGAAAGTTTCAGAAAAAATTAGAAAAAGACTTGACAAAAAGAAGAAAATCGGGTATAATGTAACCTGTCATTGTGTAAAGGCGTATTTTATTGCTGAAAAAGCGAAACGCTTCCGATTTAATTTGAAGGAGGTGCAAACGATGCTCAGAACTTATCAACCGAAAAAGCGCCAGAGAAAGAAGGAGCACGGCTTCAGAAAGAGAATGAAGACTGCTGATGGCAGAAATGTACTCAAGAGAAGACGCGCAAAGGGCAGAAAAAGACTGACCTACTAATCTTTTTCCATAACGGACAAGATCCGAGGCTCCAACATAAAAACACCGACTGCCGAAGAAGCTCATTGCCCTCGCTGTCGGCGTTTTTATTTCGCAAGACTTTTTGTTATTTTAAGAACGATTTTTTGACGGAAGCAATGTCGCAAAAGCAAAGGAAGGTACTATGAAGTACACAACACTCAAGGAACATCACCTGTATAACAAGACCTTTCAGAAGGGCGCGCGTTTTTCGGGGCGCTATCTTTCGGTGTTTGTGTTGCGTGATTACGCATCCAAACGGTTGGCGAAGGAGAATCCCACGAAAAAGGCGTACAACCGATTCGGGGTAGCCGTTACCAAAAAGGTGGGCGGTGCGGTGCAAAGAAGCCGCGCCAAGCGCATTCTGCGTGCGGGATACCGTGCGGTCGAGCCCGAGCTGAAAACCGGTTTTTTGGTGGTTATCCATCCCAGAAACGAGATTTTGCAAGCAAAATCCACCGATGTGGAGCGCGAATTGCGCAAGGGCTTTGCAAAGCTTGGAATGTTTCGGAGCATACAGCAATGAAATATTTGTTTATTTGGTTGATTCGCTTTTACCAAAAGGTTCTGTCTCCCTTAAAGGGACAACCCACCTGTCGTTTTTCACCGACTTGTTCATCTTATGCCATAGAGGCTTTCCGAAAAAGAGGGGCAATCGTTGGGCTTTGCCTGACCGTGTCGCGGATTTTTCGGTGTCAGCCGTTTTGCGTAGGTGGGTATGATCCGGTTCCCGAAAAGGGGATCTTCCGCAGGAGGTATCAAGCGGCTCCTATGACGAAATACTATTTTCCCAAGGAGTACGAGCTTGAGAGACCGTCGGAATCAGATGCCAAAAAATTGTGACATGACCTTATGACAGTCCGCGGCGCCGCGCGGCAGAAACGGACATTGGCGGCGCAAAACCCCAAAATACAGAAGGGAAAAAACAACATGAAAAGAATTTTGAAACGCATGACCGTCATGACGATGGTGCTGGTTCTTTTGCTGACCGTACTGGTTTCGTGCGGCGGCGGAACCACCGAGGCTACCTTGACGGTGCAAAAAACGCCTAACAGCAATTTAGGATTGACGATCGATCCCGCAACAGGCGAAGAAATTCCCGAAGAAGAAAGAAATAAGCTTTCGTCTGCAGAGTTGAAAATCATTGCCGACATGCTGGCAAGCGCGTATTCTCAAGAGTATACCACGCAGTCGATGCTGATCGCTGCCGCAAACGGCTTTGGTATGGCACAGGTCGACTCGGGTGTGAACGATCCGTTGGCTTATAAGGATCTCATCGATGAGGGTGTATATACCCCCGGCGGCGATGAGGTGATCAATATCAAGATTGAAGACGTTGATGATCCTCAAAGCGTTGCACTTCGCTTGAGATTGGTTCGTAATGTGATCTTTGAGGCAAACTCCAAAGCAACGCAGAATCAACTGGGCGATGATTTGCTGTACAACAAGCTCGGATACAGTGCTGATGCAAACGGCACTCCCAATTACGATCACAACAACGCAGGAGCATATCTCAGCGTAGCCGACGTTCGTTCGCTGATCGATTGCTTCAAGATCACCGTTACCCCCACCGCGCCCGGTATCATTGACAACGTTCTTTTGTGGATCGGTAAGGTGGTAGCATGGATCACCGACAACATCTGCTTCGGAAGCTACCTGGCAGGTATCTGCATTTTTGCGATCATCATCGAGATTTTGATGCTTCCTTTTGCAATCAAGCAGCAGAAGAACTCGATCAGACAGGCAAAGCTGCGTCCGATGGAAATGGCGATCCGCAACAAGTATAAGGGACGCAATGACCAGGCAACCATGCAGAAGATGCAGCAGGAGATCCAGGAGTTCTATCAGAAAGAGCATTTCAGCCCCTATAGCGGCTGTCTTTCCTTGGTGATCCAGTTGCCGATCATTATGGCACTGTATAACATCATCATCAATCCCTTGCACTATATGCTGGGACAATCCAACGAGGTTGTTACCGCGCTGAACACCTACGCATCCACTCCCGTGGTTGCAGGCGGTGCAGGCATGAACGTTTCCGCAAACTCCAGCACGATCTCGCTGCTGGCTGAGTTTGGAAAGAATTTTGATGTCAGCTCCAAATTGGGAAGCTTTGAGTTCTTCTCGATCGAAAGCGAGGTTTTGACTTCTCTGGAGTCTTCGTTCGCAAATCTGCCCGATTTCAACGTGCTTGGAATCAACTTCGGCATGGCTCCCGCACTTGGTAGCTTCAACATTCTGTTGCTTGTTCCGATCCTGACCTTTGCGGCATATTTCTTCACATCCAAGCTCAACCGTAAGCTGATGAATCAGCCCACGGCGGCTACCGGCACCGAGGCACAGCAGGTGGCTTGCTCCAACTCTATGATGGACATTACCATGCCCCTGATGTCGACCTTCTTTACCTTTATGGTACCCGCACTGGTTGGCGTATACTGGATCTTCCGCAGCTTGGTTGGCTTGCTCAAGCAGTTCATCATTTCCAAGTTCATGCCCATGCCTGTGTTTACCGAGGAGGATTACAAGGCGGCAGAGCGTGCAATGAAAGGAAAGTCAACGCGTGCAAACAAGACGAACAGCAATCAGGTTCGCGCGGTTCGTTCCTTGCACTATATCGACGACGAGGATTTTGAGGATACCCGTGAGCGCGGCAGAGCAAGAAGAGAGGCCATTGAGGAAAAAGAACGCGCAGAACAGGAAAAGCAGGAGCAGAAGAAAGCTTTGTTTGGCGCTCCGATGAAGGAAAAACGCGAGGAGAAAAAGGAAACGGCTGAAGAAAAGACTGACGATTCTACCGAGCAACAAGACACTGATAATAAGACAGAGGAATAAGAACGTGAAAAAAGAATTGATTGTAACGGCGAAAACCGTTGAAGACGCAAAAGCAAAAGCAACAGCCGAGCTCGGTGCAATGGGCATTGCGGCTGAGGATATTGAATTTACCGTTTTGGAAGAGGGCAAGCGCGGATTCCTTGGAATCGGTGCCAGTGACGCAAAGATCTCTGCAAGTTACCCCATGAAGGGTGAAGAGATCGCGGTTGAGTTTATTCGCAAGGTCATTGCCGATATGGAGTTGAATCTGACGGTTGGTACCCGCCCCGGCAGCAACGACGATACCGTGATCACGGTTGACGGTGAGGGCGCAGGTCTTTTGATCGGTCACCACGGCGAGACCTTGGATTCTCTGCAGTATCTTGCAAATCTTGCCGCAAACAAAAAGATCAAGGGTGAGAAGCGCGAATATGTGAAGATCACGCTTGACGTAGAGGGCTATCGTGCAAAGCGCGAGGTGGCACTCCGCGCATTGGCAAGACGCATGGCAGCAAAGGTTGTGAAGGGCAAAAAGAGCGTTATGCTTGAGCCCATGAATCCCTACGAGCGCCGTATCATCCATTCCGAGGTGCAGGGCATCGAGGGTGTATCCACGAACTCCATCGGCTCCGAGAACAATCGCCGCGTGGTGATGTTCCTGGACGACAGCAAGGCAGACGTTTGAAAATATTCAAAGGGGCTTTGTCCCTGTAACAAGGGGAAAGGTCGAACGGCTTTTCCCCTTTATCTTCAAAAAGGAGACTTTCAAATGCTTGGAGATACGATTGCGGCAATCAGTACCCCGCGCGGGAAGGGCGGCGTTGCGCTGTTGCGCGTGTCCGGTCCCGATGCCGTACCGATAGCATCACGGGTATTTCAACCCAAAAATAAAAAAACGCTGAACGAGGTCACTCCCCGAACGGCTGTATATGGCTCTATCTTAGCCCCCGACACAACAGGGAAGTGGCAATCGGTGGACGACGGCTTGGCAACCGTTTTCTTGGCTCCCGCTTCGTTTACGGGAGAGGATACGGTGGAGATCGCTTGTCACGGCGGTATTTTGCTGACCGAGACCGTCCTCGCGGCGCTTTTTGCGGCAGGCGCACGTCCTGCAGACGCGGGTGAATTTACACGGCGTGCATTTTTGAACGGAAAGATCGGGCTTTCCTCTGCGGAGGCTCTGGGAAATATATTGGAAGCAAACACGCGTGAGCAGCTACGTCTTGCTCACGGAGGAATGCGCGGAAAGGTCGAGGCGGCATGCGAGGAGATCTATCGCTCGCTTTGCAATGTTCTTGCAAGCATCTATGCCAAGATCGATTATCCCGACGAGGACCTTGCGGATATGAGCCGTGAGGAGATCGTTGAGGCGTTGGAATCCTGTTATGCGTCCTTGGAAAAGCTGGCGAACACCTACCGAACGGGACATGCGGTCGCCGAGGGAATTCCAACCGTGATCTGCGGCAGACCGAACGTGGGAAAAAGCTCCTTGTACAATCGCATTCTGGGACGTGAGGCGGCAATCGTGACCTCGGTGGAGGGAACCACACGCGATGTGCTTTGCGAAACGGTTGCCTTGGGACGCGTTACTCTGCGTTTGTTTGACACAGCAGGCTTGCACGAAACAGCCGACGTGGTTGAGCAGATCGGCATTGAACGGGCAAGACAGGCGATGGAGGAGGCGGAGCTGATCCTTGCAGTGTTTGACGGAAGCCGTTCCGCAGATGAGGCGGATCTGCGCCTTGCGGAGGAGATTTCTGCTTTTTCGGGCTGTAAGATCGCCGTTTTGAACAAGTCCGATATCGGTAGCTGTGAGGATGCCTTTTTTGCCGAACACTTCACTCATGTTGTTCGGATCTGTGCCGCTGACGGTACGGGAATGGATGATTTGACCGCTCTTGTGGAGCAGCTCTTTACCGACGGTACATTGGATCTCGGAAACGACGCGGTGCTTTCCAATGCGCGTCAGTTTGCGTCGGCGATCCGCGCAAAGGAAGCCGTGGAAAGAGCCTTGAACGCATTGCGCGGAGGCTATCCGATCGACCTGTGCTGTACCGATGCCGAGGATGCGATGACGGCACTGTCCGAGCTGGACGGAAGATCGGTATCCGAAGATATCGTTTCTGAGATTTTTTCTCATTTTTGCGTTGGAAAATAAACGGAAAGGGAAGTGATTGTTATGTACGAATACGCGCCTGTATTGCCCAAAAGGAAGGAACGGCTGATCATGCTTTTGTCGCTGTTTCTGGGGCTGTCTTTGTTTGGATTTTCGCAGATCAAATCGATTCCGTTTCCCGTGATCTATCAGCTTTTGGGACTTGTTTCGCTCACGGCTTTTATTATCTTGGTATCTCGGTACATGATGCGCCGATATGTCTATCGTGTCGAGCCGCGCTCCGACGGCACCCCGAGCGAGGCTCCCGATTTTGTGGTAACCGAATACTACGGACGGCGTGTTTCGGTGGTATGCCGCGTGTCGGTTGCGGATATCGAGGAAATTTTGCCGATCACGCGCGAGAATCGAAAGGAAATTAAGGAAAAGCAGAATGGGCGTTTGTTTTACGATTACACCGCCGATCTGTATTCCCAAAACCGCTATCTTGTAACGGTTACCGACGGCGAACATCGCTTTTGCGCGCGCATTTTGGCGGATGAAGAGCTTCTGAAATGGCTCGGAAAAGTGTAATACAGCAATATTTGTCTTGTTAACGCCTATTCTTGTCTTGTTTTTCAGCATAATATGTCTTATAATTATATTGGAAGCGGATGGATTCCGCAAAAAAATGAGAAGGAGACACGAAAATGTCATTTCCCGTTGCAATTCAGGTGTATTCCGTAAGACAGGATGCGGAAGCAAATTTGTATGCTACTCTTAAAAAAATCAAGGCAATCGGCTACGACGGCGTAGAGTTTGCAGGTTTGTACAACCACAAGCCCGAGGAGATCCGCGATATGTGTGCCGACATCGGTCTGGTTCCGATCTCCGCGCACGTTCCTTATCAGGATATGGTTGCCGATCCCGAGGCTGTTCTTTCGCAATATGCGACCATCGGCTGTAAGTATGTTGCAGTTCCTTATCTGACCGAGGAGTACCGTCCCGGAACCGATAAGTTCCCCGAGGTTGTCAAGAACGTTGCGGTCATCGGTGCGGTTGCAAAGAAGCTGGGACTTCAGCTTTTGTACCACAACCACGATTTTGAATTCTTGAAGATCGATGGCAAGTATGCTTTGGATATTTTGTACGATGAAGTATCGGCAGACCTGCTCCAGACCGAGCTGGATATGTGCTGGGTAAACGTTGGAGGCGAGAACCCCTCCGAGTATTTGCTCAAGTATACGGGACGCGCTCCCGTGGTTCACCTCAAGGATTTCGTGGGTGAAAAGTCGAAGAATATGTACGAGCTGATCGGCATCGAAAAGAAGCCCGAGGCAGATGCGCAGAAGTTTGAGTTCCGTCCCGTTGGTTACGGAAATCAGGACTTCCCCTCGATCCTCAAGGCTGCAGAGAAGGCAGGTGCCTCTTGGGTGGTTGTTGAGCAGGATAAGGCTTCTATGGGTCTTACTCCCATGGAGTGTGCCGAAAAGAGCCGCGCATATTTGAAATCTATCGGAAACTAATTAAAAAGTATAATACAGGAGGATTTTACCATGGCATTGGATAAGAATCTGGACGCTTTTAAGGACGTCCAAGAAACAAAGACCATTGACACCAGCAAGAAGATCCGCGTTGGATTCATCGGATGCGGCTGGATCGCAGGCTCTCACATCAAGTCCTTGATGAAGCAGCCCGACGTTGAGATCGTTGCAGGTGCAGACCTCGTTCCCGGCAAGGCAAAGGCATTCTTTGAGCAGTACGGTGTTGAGAATGTAAAGACCGATTACGCTTCTCACAAGGAGCTGCTGGCTGATAAGAGCCTGAACCTGGATGCTGTTACCATTTGTACCTACAACCGTCAGCACGCAGGTCCCGCGATTGATGCGCTGAACGCAGGACTCAACGTTCTGTTGGAGAAGCCCTTCACCGTAACCCTTGACGAGGCCGTTGCTGTTATGAAGGCAGAGAAGGCAAGCGGCAAGCTGCTTTCCATCGGCTTCCAGCCCAGAATGGACGCTAACATGAAGATGATCAAGAAGATCTGCCAGTCCGGCGAGCTTGGTCAGATTTACTACATCCAGACCGGTGGCGGACGCCGCCGCGGCATTCCGTTCCCCTTCGGAACCACCTTTATCGAGGACGAGACCGCAGGTATCGGTGCATTGGGCGATATCGGATGCTACTCCTTGGATATGGTGCTCAACGCAATCGGCTATCCGAAGCCTTTGACCGTTTCGGGCTACAAGTCCGCGTTCTTCGGTAAGAACCCCGAGTATCCGCCTTACATCAAGAAGGGCCATCCCGAATATGCCGAGAAGTTCGGTGTTGACGATTTCGCAGCTGCATTCATTCGTTTGGAGGGCGGCATCATCCTTGACTTCCGTATTGCATGGGCAATGAACCTCGACACTCCCGGTGATACCATCATCATGGGTACCAAGGGAAGCCTGCGCATTCCTTCCACCGAGTGCTGGAACGGTTCGGTTGGCGGTCCTATGACCATCTATCACGATGTTTGCGGCGAGCCTACCAAGACCGAGATCCCGATCATCGAGATGAAGGAGAACCTGTTCGATCTGAAGATCCGTACCTTCCTGGATGCAATCAAGGAGGGCGGCGAGGCTCCTGTGCCTTCTTCCCAGATCCTGTACAACCAGGCGATCATCGACGGTATCGCAAAGTCTGCTG
>JAFTKI010000075.1 GCA_017453335.1 Clostridia bacterium | reverse complement strand
TGACTTACAAAGTTACCGATCATTTTCGACCCCGGGGGTCAACAACTCGGCTGTTGTCTTTGTTTTTTCGACGTTTGATTTCGGGGTGCTTGATATTAGATTTTAACCTCGATCTCAACACCGGCGGGGAGCTCGACACTCATCAGAGCGTCAACGACCTTCTGAGAGGGTTTCATGATATCGATCAATCTCTTGTGCGTGCGGTACTCGAACTGTTCACGGCTATCCTTGTACTTGTGCACTGCGCGGAGGATCGTGATGATCTCCTTCTCAGTAGGAAGCGGAATAGGACCGGAAACCTCAGCACCGTTTCTGGTTGCAACCTCAACAATCTTCTTTGCTGCGGTATCAATCAGAACGTGGTCATAGCTCTTCAGTCTTACTCTGATCTTCTCTTTTACTGCCATTGTTTTTGCCTCCTTATCAGATTTCGCTTGTCCGCGGAGCCCTTATATAAATAAAAGGAAGGGTTCGTTCGCGGTCCGCGTTTTTGCAAGGGCGGCATTACCTACAACACCATGCCGTGCGTTTCTTCGCTTCTCTGAAAAAACTCGGAGTTTGTTCCACACACCTCTCGCACGAGAGCTGTCCAGAACAAATTCCGGGGCATTCCATTTCGCAAAGCTGCATAGCAACTCCGACACACGTTTGTGTCGTTTAAGCTTCGGTAAACACCATTCGCCCGGTTCAACGGACATACTCCACGAAAATTCCCTCTCAGGGCGTCCCCCGAGAGCAACCTTTCGCTTCATCGCATATCAAGCTTATATATTATAACAGATTCGGATTCAAATTGCAATACTTTTTTAATGTCGGATTTGTAGATTTTAAAAGATTTTATTTTCTCCTTTTTGTAAGTCTTATACAAAAATCGGCATTTTTACAGCTTTTTTCCTCGCTTTTCACTTTACCCACTTGCCTTCTCCGATCTCTTCTTTGTGCACATCCGCCCAACGTCTTCAACACCAATCCGTGTGAATCTTTTTTATCAACTTTTCCAAAAGACATATTCTATTAACATTTGTATTATATAATTAAGTTTGATTATCCGATTTTACTTGTTGATTTTTATTTTTGTTAGAAAGGCAATGCTCATGAAACAAAAAAATCTGTACAAGCCTCTGTTTGCGGCGTGTCTCTTGCTTGCCGTAATCGCTGCGATCCTGAGCGCAGTCGCCGTAATCACGGATTACGACACACACGAAAATTACTTTTCAAAGAATGCTCCTCTATATCTTGCCGCATGCATCACAGCAGTGGTAAGTCTTGCGGTTGGAATTGCCGCCGTGTGTGTTACGCCGCGCAACGAGCTGCGTGATTCCCCCTTTTGTGAGCGCAACATTTCCTCTCCCGCAGCGCTCGGCTTTCTGATTACACTGTTTGCAATTTCCATTCAAGAGAACTTAGAGCAATCCTCACTCTTCTTGATCCCCTTTATCACAGCCGCTCTTATCCTTGCCACCGCATACAGCGTTCTTTCCTCCCTGCCAAAGTTGGTCAAAGAACGTCCCAATCTCGTGGCAGGAATAGGACTTACCACTGTTTTGGCATGCCTGTTTTTGAACATTTATCTTTATTTTGATCTGACAATTGAAATGAACGCACCGCTGAAGCTGTTTATCCAGATCGGATTGCTTTCCGCAATGATCTACTATACAACCGAGCTGCGTTATCTGTTAAAGATCCCGATGCCGCGAGTTTTCCTGCTTGTCAGCGTTGCCGCCGTATCGCTCGGTTCGCTCTGTATCTTCGCGCTCCCCGTTGCATTCTTGACAGACAAGCTCCCTCGCTTCGATTATTTGGCGTGTGCTTTGCTGGTACTCACCATTCTGATCTCGATAGTCGTGCGAGCGGTTACACTCATTGCCCCCAAAAAGGTTGATATGCAGCCCACCTGCGAAGCCGAAAGCAGCCCCTCCGAGCCCCAAAGCGATTCCAACAACGAACTTTGAAAGGAACCGACATGAACGCCAACACACGAATTCAATGGTTACACAAAAAAATGACCATGAAAAGCTACCCAAACGCACAGCGCTTAGCCGAGCGTTTCGGGATCTCACACAGACAGGCACAGCGCGATATGGATTATCTGCGCAACAAGCTGGGAGCTCCCGTAGCGTACGATAACAGCCGAAAAGGATTCTATTACACTCAGCCTTACGTTCTGCCGGTGCTTTTTTCCTCGGACAACGACGATCTGTACCTGCCCGAGATCTTCAACGCTGAAATCGACGAGCTTGCCGCAGGCGAATCGATCATCCAGATGCAGATTCCCTACTCGGCCACCGTGGAGATCAAAAACAAGCTGACCGCACTGGAGCTTTCCAATTATATTATTGCGAAACAATCAAAGAACCGCTACCTGTGCGAATTCCACAGCATTGAAAAATTCATCGGACTTTTGCTTTCACTGGATTCGGATTTTCGTTTGATCGAACCGTATTGGTTGCGCGAGCGTCTTGTACGAAACGCAAACCGCGTGCTGGAAAACAACAAAGACGAATAAAAACCAAATCAAATATGCAAAGCGAGAACGAACCAAGCAAAGTGCGAGGTTCGTTCTTTTTTTGCTTATTTGCGGCAAATCACTCCTTTTGCTTCGTCAATAGCAGATGAAATGTTTTTATTTTTGTTGACAAACATCGGGAAATATGATATAATTACTTATCATTTTCATCTTTAAAAAAGGAGTATACCATGAATTCCGAAACCATTCAGATCCTGATTGCCATGGTGATCTATATGGCAGTCGTCATCGTCATCGGACTTCTCTTTGCAAAAAAAGCAAATGCAAGTTCCGAAAACTACTTTTTGGGAGGAAGATCGCTTGGTCCTTGGGTTACGGCAATGAGTGCCGAGGCATCCGATATGAGCGGATGGCTCCTGATGGGACTTCCCGGTGTTGCCTACTGGTGCGGACTCGCCGATGCCGCATGGACCGCAATCGGTCTTGCCTTCGGTACCTACCTCAACTGGCTCATCGTTTCGAAGCGTTTGCGCCGCTACAGTGTACGCGCAAACAACTCGATCACACTTCCCGAATTCTTCTCCAACCGCTTCCGCGAAAAGAGCCCGATCATCATGACTCTTGCCGCAGCCTTTATTCTGATCTTCTTTACGGTTTACGCAGCAAGCTGCTTCGTAACCTGCGGTAAGCTCTTCGCAACACTCTTCGGCGCACCCTACATCGCAATGATGCTGCTCGGCGCCGTATTCGTTCTGCTTTATACGTTGCTCGGAGGATTCTTGGCAGAAAGTGCATCCGACTTCATGCAGGGTATCGTTATGATCGTAGCCCTTGCAGTCATCGTAATCGTCAGCACGGTCAACGCAGGCGGTCTGGGTGCCGTAATCGACAATGCACAAAGCATCCCCGGCTTCCTTGATTTCTTTGGTCTTGCAAATCCCGTTGTTGAAGACGGCGTACAAGTCGTTCAAGGAGGTCAGCCTCTCTTTGGCGAGCCCAAGCCTTACGGATTCCTTTCCATTTGTTCTATGATGGCATGGGGACTTGGTTACTTCGGTATGCCGCAGGTTCTTCTCCGCTTCATGGCGATCCGCCACGAAAAGGAGTTGAAGCAATCTCGCCGCATCGCAATGGTGTGGGTCGTGATCTCGCTTGCAGTTGCCGTGTTCATCGGCATTGTAGGCCGTCAGCTCTTCCCCGTTGAGCATCTGACCGCATCGAGTGCGGAAAGCATCTTCATCACGCTTTCCAAATCGTCTCTCCCCGCAATTCTTGCAGGCTTTGTTATGGCAGGAATCCTTGCCGCAACCATCAGCTCCTCCGACTCCTATCTGCTCATTGCGGCATCCGCTTTTGCAAAGAACATCTTCCAGGGTGTTGTTAAAAAGAAGGCAACCGACAAGCAGGTTATGTGGGTATCGCGTATCACTCTGCTCCTGATCGCTCTGATCGCAATCGTGATCGCACTGGACGAGAACAGCGTGATCTTCTCGATCGTTTCCTTCGCTTGGGCAGGCTTTGGTGCCACCTTCGGTCCCTTGATGCTCTTCTCCCTGTTCTGGAAGCGTACCACCCGCGCAGGCGCGGTTGCAGGTATGATCGGCGGCGCAGGAATGGTATTCCTGTGGAAGCTGGTAATCAGCACGCTCGGCGGTGCATTCGCCATTTACGAGTTGCTCCCCGCGTTCATCTTCTCCTCGATCTGCATCGTGGTTGTTTCTCTTCTCACCAAGGCTCCCTCCAAGGAGATCGAAGAGGACTTCGAAGCAGTCAAGGCAGGTACGCAGGAATAATACAACCGAAAATCTCTGTCAAAGCCATCGCACACACGGTGGCTTTGATCTTTTATAAAGCGAACCCGCAAAAGGTTTTATTTAAAAATATTGAAAAAAGTGCAAAAAGTTTTCAAAAACCTATTGACAAAGCCATTTTGTTGTGATATAATTTATCCCGTTATCCAAAGACAGCAGGTTCCGGTAAAAGCGCAAGCTTTCCTGCCGAGGAGAAATTTTGAATCGCATAACTGTGAGCAATCTTTCTTTATCGGCATATTTGCGTGCCGGAAAGAAAGATTTTTTATTTGCTCAAATCTAATGGGAGGTAAAACGAAATGCCCAGCAATTCTATTCTCGTTCAGAAACAACAAGTTGTTGCTGACCTTGCAGAACAGCTGAAGAATTCCGTAGCAGGCGTAGTTGTAAACTACCAGGGTATCACGGTTGAAAATGATACCGCAATGCGTAAGGCACTCCGCGAAGCAGGCGTTAAGTATGTGGTTATGAAGAACACTCTGACCGGCAGAGCTTGCGACATGGTTGGCTACGGCGATCTGAAGCAGTATCTCAACGGTATGACCGCAATCGCAATCAGCGAAAATGATCCCGTTGCAGCTGCAAAGGTTCTGAAGACCTACGCCGAGAAGGTTGAGTCCTTCAACATTCTGGCAGGTTATGTGGACGGTGCTGTGATCGATGCTAATACTGTAAACGCATTGGCAGAGATTCCGAACAAGGAAACCCTTATTGCAAAGCTCCTTGGCTCCATCCAGTCTCCTCTGTACAAGTTCGCTTACGCGATCAAGGCAGTTGTGGACAAAGAAAACGGCGGAGAAGAGGCTCCTGCAGAAGCATAAAATTAGCTTTTGCATCCTGATTTTCCCCACACGGGTACCGATGCCCAAATCCATCGGAACATAAAAATTAAAAAAATGATATTTTGGAGGTAAACAAAAATGGCATCCGAAAAGATTACTAACATTTTGGAAGAGATCAAATCTCTTACTATCCTTGAGCTCAACGACCTCGTAAAGGCAGTTGAGGAAGAATTTGGCGTATCCGCTGCAGCTCCCGTAGGCGTAGTTGCAGCAGCAGGCGCAGCAGCTCCCGCAGCTGAAGAGAAGACCGAGTTCGACGTAGTTCTTGCAAGCTTTGGCTCCAACAAGCTGGGCGTTATCAAGGCTGTTCGTGAGATCACCGGTCTGGGCCTGAAGGACGCTAAGGATCTGGTTGAGGGCGCTCCCAAGACCGTTAAGGAAGGCGTTTCCAAGGACGAGGCTGAAAAGATTAAGGCTGCTCTTACCGAAGCAGGCGCAACTGTTGAGATTAAATAATTTCAACCCAATTGTATCTGTCTGTGATAACAGAAGAACCGCTGTGCAACTGCACAGCGGTTCTTTTTTTATTCTTTTTGACAATCAAAAAGTTACAAATTCAGCTTCAAAGAGCGTTGTTTTTACATAAAAACGGATTATTTCTATAAAAAGAATAATTCTTATTATAAATTATTCAACAATCTGAAAGATCAAGGGACGAGTCATCGGCTTTTCCAAACCGATCACCGTTGAACCGAGCAAGCGGGATTCCGCATCTGACAAGCGGCGCGCGTCAGAAGTGTACAGTGTTGCGATAGGACTTCCCCTTTCCACAAAGTCTCCCGTTTTGGCGTGCAAGCGGATCCCTGCGGAGAGATCGATCGTGTCCTCCTTGGTATTGCGCCCCGCGCCCAAAAGAAGCGCCGCAATTCCGTAGCCTTCGGCATCCACCGATTGAATATAGCCCGAGGTCGGTGCGCAAACAGTCATTTGCTTGCTTGCCTGCGGCAAGAGCGCGGTGTTATAAACGCTTTCTCTGTCACCGCCCTGCGCCTCCACCATTTTGGCAAGCGTTTTCAAAGCGGCACCCGATGCGATCACACGGCGCACCTCGGATTCACAAAAGTCGGCATTTCCACGCTCGGAAAGCACCAGCATCCGTGTGGCAAGTGCCACGCAAAGCTCAGTCAGATCCTCGGGCCCCTCCCCCTGCAGGGTTTGGATAGCCTCCTCCACTTCAAGCGCATTTCCGATCGTATTCCCAAGCGGACGATCCATATCGGTCACCAGCGCGCACATTCTTTTTCCCGCACGCTTTCCGATATCCACCATCAGCCGTGCCAGTTCGATGCTGTCCTCAACCGACTTCATAAAAGCACCGCTTCCGCATTTGACGTCCAAAACAATGCAATCGTCGTCAGCCGCCAGCTTTTTCCCCATGATGCTGGAAGCGATCAGGGGCATGCTGTCCACCGTTGCGGTCACGTCGCGCAGAGCATACAAGAGCTTATCTGCAGGTGCCAGATCGGCACTTTGTCCAACAATAGCAATCCCCGTTTCGTTTACAACACGTTGAAATTCCGCAATCGACAGATCGGTGCGAAAGCCGGGAAAAGCCTCCAGCTTGTCAATCGTACCTCCCGTGTGTCCGAGGCCGCGACCGCTCATTTTGGCTACCTGAACCCCAAGCGTTGCAACCACAGGCGCGATCACAAGGCTGGTTTTGTCACCGACACCGCCCGTGGAATGCTTATCCACGCGCAAGCCATGTAACTGATCAAAGTGCAAAATGCCGCCCGAATCGCGGATCGCAAGCGTCAAATGCGTGGTCTCCTCCACACTCATGCCGCGAAACCAGATCGCCATACAAAGAGCGGAAACCTGATAATCGGGGATCTCTCCTTTGACATATCCGTCAACAAAGAATCGGATCTCCCTTTCGGTCAGCGCGTCCCCGCGCTTCTTTTTTTGAATGATATCGTACATTCTCATTGTTCTCACCTCTCATCCGTCAAGGAAAAGGACAACGGCAAAAGATCCTGCAAGGAGTAGCATTTGTATCGCTCGGGAGTTCCCAGAAGAATGCGAAGATCGCCATTGCAAAACTCTGCCATTACTTGACGGCAAACACCGCAGGGAGTGCAAACGGAGGACAAGTCATCCCCTTTTCCACCTACAATCGCAATCGCCGCAAAGTTCCGCTCCCCCTCGCTGACCGCCTTAAAGAATGCAGTACGCTCGGCGCAGTTGGTAGGCGTATAGGAGGCGTTTTCAATATTGCAACCCGTATAAACACGACCGTCGCGCGTCAAAAGAGCCGCGCCAACGCGGAAATCCGAGTACGGTGCGTAAGCAAACGCACGAGCCTTGACGGCAGCCTGCATCAATTCCAGATCGGTCATATTTCTCCTTTCTTGCCCACAAACGGCAACAGGCTCTCCCCTGCGATAGAATCAACGGGAAGACCAAAATAATCCAGCACGGTCGTGCCGATATCGGCAAAGGTGGGACGGGTTCCCAAATTAATCCCACGTTTCACGGAATCACCGTACAGCAAAAGCGGTGTATATTCGCGCGAGTGATCGGTGGAGGGCGTTGCGGGATCACAACCGTGGTCGGCGGTGATCAAAAGCAGGTCATCTTGGCGCAATTTCGGCAAAAATTCTCCCAAGAAACGGTCAAAAGCAGACAGCGCCGCCGCATAACCGTCCACATCGTTACGGTGTCCGTACACCGAATCAAAATCCACCAGATTGACAAAGCACAAGCCGCAAAAATCCGCATCGACAAACGTCAGTGTTTTCTGCATTCCGTCCTCATTGGAAGCGGTGGGATTGGATCGTTCAAAGCCAAGCCCCGCAAAAATATCATAAATTTTTCCCACGGGAATGGTATCAAGCCCGTTTTCCGCAAGCACGTCCACCATTGTTTTTGCGGGAGGTGTAATCGAATAATCATGCCGTCCCGAAGTTCTCACAAAGGGATGCTTGCCCGCAAACGGGCGCGCGATCACACGCCCAACGCCATGCTTTCCAACCAGCATCTTCCGAGCGATCTCGCAATAACGGTAAAGCTCGTTCAACGGAACCACATCCTCATGCGCGGCGATCTGGAACACGCTGTCGGCAGAGGTATACACGATCAGATTTCCCGTGCAAAGATGCTCCTCGCCATAGTCGCGGATCACATCGGTTCCCGAATAAGGACGGTTGCAAAGCACACCTCTGTTTGTCAGCGCTTCAAATTCGGAAATCACCTCTTCGGGAAATCCGTTCGGATAGGTGGGCAGCGGATCTTTTGAGATCAAGCCTGCGATCTCCCAGTGTCCGATCGTGGTGTCCTTGCCCATTGATGCCTCACGCATGCGCGCAAAGGAGGCAAGTGGAGAAGTCACACCTCCGCCAACACCGTCGATGTGAAACAGTCCCAGCTTTTCCAGATTCGGGCAGGAAAATTTTGACGAACGGCGGATCGATCCCAGCGTGTTGCTTCCCGCATCGCCAAACAAGGAGGCATCGGGTGCTTCCCCGATCCCAAGACTATCCAGTACGATCAAAAAGACTCTTTTTTTCATCATCACACCAATCCGAGCGCGATCTCGATCATATCGGTAAACGAGCTTTGCCGTTCCTCTGCCGTCAGCTTTTCATCGGGATTGGTAAAGGAATCACTGACTGTGCAGATACAAAGTGCCTTCTTTTTGCACCACGCGGCGTTGCAATAAAGCGCCGCCGACTCCATTTCCACACCAAGAACCCCCATTTTTGCCCACTCCATGTCGGTTCCTGCGGCATTGTAGAACATATCGGACGAGAAAATATTACCCACGCGGTAGTTCACGCCCTTTTGTTCACACAGCTCCGCCGCACGGCGTACCAGCTCAAAATCGGCAATCGGCGCAAAGGTCCCCGGCATATTGAACTGCGCGGCAAAATTGCCGTTGGTACAAGCACCCATTGCGATCACAATATCACGAACGTGCAGATCGGGCAAAAAAGATCCGCATGAGCCCACGCGGATGATCGCATCCACATCATATCCCATAAACAACTCATAAGAATAGATACCGATCGACGGCTGTCCCATACCCGATGCCATCACGGTGACAGGCTTTCCGTGCCACGTACCCGTATAGCCCTGTACGCCACGGACGTTGTTGACCAAAACGGCGTTTTCCAAATACATTTCTGCAATAAACTTCGCACGCAGGGGATCGCCCGGCATCAGCACGGTTTTGGCGATCTCTCCCTTTTGCGCGGCAATATGCGGGGTTGGTACCTTCATCATTTTGATTCCTCCATCTGTTTAACAGCTTTCACCACGCGGCTGGTTCCCAAGCGGTCAGCCCCCAGTGCAATAAAATCCTCGGCATCGGCAATGCTTGCAATACCGCCTGCCGCCTTCACACAAATTTCCTTTCCAACGTGCGCTCTCATCAAGGCAACGTCCTTTCGCGTAGCACCTCCCGTGGAAAAGCCCGTGGAGGTCTTGATATACTCGGCTCCCGCGCGTGTAACGATCTCACACATCTTTATTTTTTCCGCATCGGTCAGGAGGCAGGCTTCGATGATCACCTTCAAAAGCCGACCGTTACAAGCCTTTTTCACCTCACAAATTTCCTCGTAGACCGCATCATAGTTTCCGCTTTTCAGGTCACCTAAATTGATGACCATATCAATTTCATCGGCACCGTTTTCCACAGCGTCACGCGTTTCAAAGCATTTCACAGCCGTGGTCTGGTATCCGTTCGGGAATCCGATCACGGTGCAGATCTTCAAGCGATCCTTCACATAGTCCTTCGCCGCCCTGACATGGGACGGAGGAATACAAACCGATGCGGTTTGGTACTTCATTCCGTCATCGCAAATTTCACGGATCTCTTCCCACGTTGCGGTCTGCGACAGAAGTGTGTGGTCGCAACGCGCTAAAATATCTTCCAGTCTCATTATTTTCTCCTTTTCAAACGATCTTCCCCGCCTCTTCATCAATTTGGCGGTTGATCTCTCGCATTTTTTCGATCGGAATCTTACATACGGCACGGTCGTATGTCACAAAGCCGTTGATCTCTTCTTCAACGTCCGAGACCTGCGTGTAAATGCAGCCGCAAAGACCTTTTTCGATCAACGGTAACAGTTTTTTCAAATAAAGCTGCTCCAAGGCATCCGCAAGCTCGGTTTGGGAGCGAAACTTCTTGTATCCGAATTCCAATTTTTCGTCGAACACGTGTCCCGATACCTTCATGGAATACCCGCCAAACTCGCTCAGCACAACGGGACGACTGTCCTTTGGCACCTTGAGCTTGGTGTAATAGGTGTGCAAGCTCCTCATTTCGGTCTTGTTCTCGCCCTGATCATGCCAACCGCTCACAGAATCCACCAAGCGCGTCGGATCCTTTCGCTTGACGTAATCGGTGTAATGTGCCGAATCAAACTGTCCCCAGCCCTCGTTGAAGGGTACCCACACGGCAATGCTGACACAGTTTCCAAGCTGATCAAGGATCTCATCGACCATTCCCTTGAATTCATCTCTTGCCACCTCATCCTCACGCGCAAAATAGCGATAATCGGTATCACGGTGGTGGAATCCAAGGAACGGGAACGCCGCAATGTGCGTAAAGCGGTATTCCCCGCCGCCGTTCACAAAATCCTGCCAAACGGCAAGACCCAAGCGGTCACAGTGATAGTACCAGCGCATCGGCTCCACCTTGATATGCTTGCGCACCGTGTTAAAGCCCATGTCCTTGAGCATTTGCAATTCCTCGATCACCGCCGCATCCGATGGATAGGTCAACATTCCGTCCGACCAATACCCCTGATCCAGCACACCGTTGAAGAAATAAGGCGATCCGTTCAAGGTAAGGCGCATCTTACCCTGTGCATCTTTCATCTTACCAAACGAGCGCACACCAAAATAGGAACGAACTTGGTCGCCCGACTCGTTGGTGATCTCCATATCGTAGAGCTTGGGATTTTCGGGACTCCAAAGCTCAAAATCATACGACAAAAGCGTTTTTTCGGTGTATTCACGCACTATAATCTCCTGATCGCCGTCAAACACACGCAAGGTCTGAACCTCTCCAAAGCTTTCCGAGAAGATACAAACGGTCTTGGACTCGGCATCGGGAACGATCCTCAAGCCGTGAATATAATTCGCAGGGGTAAATTCCAGCCAGACGGTCTGCCAAATCCCGCTTTGCGGCGTATACCAGATACCGCCGCGCTTGTCGCTCTGCTTTCCTCTCGCACCGCCGTTTCGCGTTGCTTCATCGGTGCAAACTACCGCCAACACGTTGTCCCCTTCCGTGGCATACCACGACACGTCCATCGAAAAAGCGGTAAATCCACCACGATGCAAGCCAACCGATTCCCCGTTCCAGAAGACCTCACATTCGCTGTCCACAGCCCCGAAGTGCAACACAACGCGACCGTTCACAGCGCTCTTAGGAAGCGTCACACGGCGGCGGTAATGCAGTTTTTCTCCGCTCTCCAGCACAAAGCCTTCCGCGATGCCGCTGTTGAGCGTTTCGGGCGAGAACGGAACCAAAATGTCCCCCTCATAAGCACGGGATCCGTCGGTCTGTTCCTTGTAAAACTCCCAGCGTCCATTCAAATTCATCCAATTCTCACGGCAAAACTGTGGCATTGGATGCTCGGCGTGAGGAAGCTCCCCCACCGTGTATTTGGTTTGCAATCTCATTGGTCTCCTCCATCACATCTTTTGATCGCCCGTCTTAAAAGCGGAATCAGCGCGAACATCAACAGCGCGGCACATGCACCTGCCAGAAAGATCTCGGGCGCGGGGATGTACATCGTTGTCATCGTGTCGGCACCTGTCATGTCGGGCAACGGAATACTAGCGGCACGGTTGATCGCATTTCCGATCATCGGGCCAAAAATCATGGGCAACAGAACGCTGAAGATCATACGCACGCCCTGCAGCTTTCCAACGCTGTGAGACGGCGTGTAGTCGCGCACCAAGGCACCGCTAAGCGCCGATACGAAGATATAACCCGTGATCATCACAAAGCCCGAAATGCCGAAAAGCACCAGCGTAAGTGACTTGCTGTCGGTATTGGAAAGATACATTCCCAAAAGCCCCAGCGACAAGATCGCCGTGGCAAGATACAAAAGCCTTGTTTTGTCGGTCTTGTCGGCGTAGGAGGTCAAAAAGAGGTTTACACCCGCTCCCAAAAGAATGGCAAGACCAAACACCACGCTGTATTCGATCACAGTGAAATTCAAATAGGTCTTCATGTAAATGATCAGATACGGCATAAAGATCTGGCAGGCAATGCCGTAAAGCCCAATCAGACAAAGCGTGAGGTACAGGGCGGGATTCTGACGGATCGCCGAGGGACGGAACCCGTATAGGATGTCACGAAAGCTTCCCTTTTTCTCAAGCGCGGGACTGTCCTTGACCGCGCGAATACCGAAAATACCGCACAGCGTGATCACCGAGCCAAGTCCGATAAAGAGTGTACGGTATCCAACCAATTCCACAAGGATTCCAAAGCCACCCGCAACGATCAGCATGGCAAGAAGTGGCAGGATCGAAAGAATCCCCTCCACCTTACCGCGATAGGCGCTGACCGTGTTGTCGGTCACCCACGCGTTGAACGCCGCATCGTTTGCGGTGGAACCAAAGACCGTCATTACACAGTCGCCCGCAATAATTGCGATCACCGTGATCGAAACAGCGCGAGCCTCGCTCGTCCCCAAGATTTTTTGTACCAGATCGACCTCAAAGAACCCAAAAAGTCCCACCGTAATACCCCAGATCAGGTAACCAACAGACAAGAAGGTGCGGCGGTTCCCCGCACGATCGGACAGAGTTCCCGCAACAAGAGTGGTCAAGGTCGCAACGACACCCGACAACTGAACCATCAAGGTCACCGCATCCAGATCGGGAGAAACGGTGTCAAACAGAAACAGATTGAAGTACATATTTTCCACCGACCATGCGATTTGCCCTATCAATCCAAAAAGAACAAGGATCAGCCAATGGCGGCGGGTAAAGGAATTGTTTTGCATAAAATCTCCTTCATATTATCATAGTGTTTCCTTATCACGTTTATTATAACAGCATTACCAAAAAAAAGCAAGAGGAGCGCGGCAGTTTGCAAAAAAAGCGGATCAAATCAAGCGCGTTTAAAAAAGTTTTTGAAAAAAACGAAAAAAATGCTTGACAAACAAGGGAAGGTGTGGTATAATATCGAAGTCGCACGGAGAGATGGCTGAGCTGGTCTAAGGCGCACGACTGGAAATCGTGTGTGCGGTAATCCCGTACCGAGAGTTCGAATCTCTCTCTCTCCGCCACGCAAAAAAGGCACCCAACAGGGTGCCTTTTTGCGTGGCGGAGAGAGCGCTACATAAGAGCACTGCCTTGCAACGCAAGGCGAGAGTTCGCATTCGCCGCCCGTAGATCTGCAAGCTTGCTTGCAAGGCGCAGGGTGTGCGAATCT
>JAFTKI010000074.1 GCA_017453335.1 Clostridia bacterium | reverse complement strand
AGCGAAGCTGACTGAGGGATTGTTTTTACTAAAATTTTGCTTTTTTGACAATCCCTCCGTCATTTTCTTGCGAAAATGCCACCTCCCTTTACACAAGGGAGGCTCACAGTGGAACCCGTTTACGGGTGGCAAGTAACGATTGCATGGCTGGCAGGCCAATAAAAAGCGCACTTGTGCGCCGCCAGTAGTATTAGGGCTATGCCCGAAACTGAAATACCCCCCGTTATACGGGGGGATATTTATTTTGTTAATGTCAGCATGTCATCCTGAGCGAGGGCATAGCCCGAGTCGAACTTTTGCGGGTCGAACGAAGTGAGCAAGCAAAAGTGTCTTGGCATAGCCAAGACAGGATCCGGTATGGAGTGTGGTTTGCTTACCGAGGTGCGAGGGTGATCGGGAGTCGAAGACGCTCGGCGTTGGCCGAGCTACGGTTTGACGACCTGACACAAGGTCACGCCGTCAAACCCAAAGAATACGGCTTCGCCGCATTTGATCCAACCGAAGGTTGGACTTTGTTCGACTTGGGAACCACCGACACAAAAAAGCAAGGCAGAGCATTCGCTCTGCCTTGCTTTTTTGGTGCCGGTGATCGGGGTCGAACCGATACGGTATCGCTACCACTGGATTTTGAGTCCAGCACGTCTGCCAATTCCATCACACCGGCGTAACAGTGGTATTATATCACACCGAACCCTAAAAATCAAGAGGTTTTGAAAAGTTTTTTTGCTTTTTTTTAAGTTTTTTTAGACACTTGCCCGGGCTCTTTTTGCGCTCTGTTTCTTTTTTGTGTAAATCGGCAACAATTTCTACTCCGATTTTGCCCGAAAATCTACCTTTTTATAGTATAAAAATCGGTTTTTGCCGTTCTGTACAAAAAATCGCCGCTGTCTTTCTGTTCCAAAACTGCAAAAAATTAAGTTTTTTTATGAAAAATGGTAAAAAGGGCTTGACAAACGACAAAAAAGGTGATAAAATAGTAAACTGCATTATAATCGCTCGTACTGTGGGTTTCTCTGTTTGATGTCGCAATTTGTACAGCAGCAAATTGCACAAAAAAATAGGAATTACAACGAAAAATTCCAAAAAATTCTATGGTAGAGCACAAGCTTTTCGGAGCGCACCAAATTTTTGAATGGAGTGATTGATTTAATGGTCCACGTAAAAGATCAGAAACTTGGTCAAAACACAAGAAAAAGTTTCTCCAGATCCCGTTTTGACTATCCTCTTCCCAGTCTGGTGGAGATCCAAACCAAATCCTACGAATGGTTCAAAGAGGAAGGTCTAATGGAGGTTCTGCGTGACGCCTCCCCGATCACCGATTACTCGGGCAACCTTGTGATCGAGTTTATTTCTTACACCTTGGATGATCAGCATCCCAAATATCCAGTTGAGGAGTGTAAGGAAAGAGACGTCAACTATGCGGCACCCTTGAAGGTCAATGTTCGTCTGACCAACAAGCAAACGGGTGAAGTAAAGCAGGCAGATATTTTCATGGGAGATTTCCCGTTGATGACCGAAAACGGTACCTTCGTGATCAACGGAGCCGAGCGTGTTATCGTTTCGCAGATTATCCGTTCTCCGGGTATGTACTATGCATCCGAGATCGATAAAAAGGGTGAGAGAACCTATTCCACCACTGTGATCCCGTATCGCGGCGCATGGTTGGAATACGAGGTGGATACCACGGGTACGATGTACGTTCGTATCGATAAAAACCGCAAGCTCCCCTTGACGATGCTGATCCGCGCACTGGGCGTGGAATCCCGCGGGGATATCTATGCAATGTTCGGTGACGATGAGCATCTGACGACCACCTTTGAAAAGGACGAGAGTGAGCAACTGGCGGTTGCGAACCACTCCACCGTTGGCGTAGAGGCTCTCAAGGAGATCTACAAAAAGCTTCGTCCCGGTGAACCGCCTATCGAGGAAGCTGCCCGTACCTTGATCAACAACTACTTCTTCGATCCGAAGCGTTACGATATCGCTCCGGTCGGACGTTACAAATACGACAAAAAGCTGGCGATCCATTCGCGTATCGCCAACCACCGTGCCGCAGAGCCGATCGTTAGCCCCATCACGGGCGAGGTTCTGTACGAGGCGGGAACCGTGATCACTCCCGACATGGCTCTTGCGATCGAGCACGCGTGCGTAAACGAAGTGAAGATCACGCTTGACAACGGCGACGTTGTGAAGGTGATGGGTAACAACACCGTTGAGCCCGAGTACCTCTTGGGCTTCGATCTGCAGGATTGCGGTGTTCGTGAAAAGGCTCGCATTCCCGTGCTGATGGATATCATGCAGGCTTGCGAGGGTGATGTGGATGCCATCCGTCGTATGGCAAAGGAGAGAATTGCTGAGCTCTGCCCCAAGCACATCACGATTGACGATATTTTTGCATCGATCAACTATTTGCTCAACCTGACGCACGATATCGGTTGTGTGGACGACATCGACCACCTGGGCAACCGTCGTATCCGTTCGGTTGGTGAGCAGCTCCAAAATCAGCTCCGTATCGGATTCACCCGTATGGATAAGATCATCAAGGAGCGTATGACCACACAGGATAATGAGAAGCTGACCGTACAGGCGCTGATCAATATCCGTCCCGTTACCACTGCCATCCGCGAGTTCTTCGGCTCCAGCCAGCTGTCTCAGTTCATGGACCAGAACAACCCCTTGGCAGAGCTGACGCACAAGCGCCGTCTGTCGGCACTTGGTCCCGGTGGTCTCTCGCGTGACCGCGCATCCTTCGACGTGCGTGACGTTCACTACACGCAGTACGGACGTATGTGCCCGATCGAGACGCCTGAAGGTCCTAACATCGGCCTGATCTCGTATCTGACCACTTATGCCCGCATTTCCGAGTACGGCTTCATTGAGGCTCCCTACCGTAAGGTAAAGCACGTGACCGATGAGAACGGAAACGTGAAGCATATCGTGACCGACGAGGTCGAGTATATGACTGCCGATGTGGAGGATAATTTCGTTGTAGCACAGGCAAATGAGCCCTTGGATGAGAACAACGCATTCGTTAACCAGAAGGTTATCGCGCGCGACAAATCCGAGATCGTGGAAGCCGATGCGGCAGATATCATGTATATGGACGTGGCTCCCAAGATGCTGGTATCGGTTGCAACCGCAATGATCCCCTTCCTGGAAAACGACGACAACTCCCGTGCGCTGATGGGCTCGAACATGCAGAAGCAGGCGGTTCCCTTGATGGTGACCGATTCGCCTATCGTTGGTACCGGTATGGAATACAAGGCTGCCATCGACTCGGGAGTTGTAGTGATCGCAACCCGTGCAGGCGTTGTTGAGCGTGTGCAGGCAGACCGCATCGTGATCGCTTGCGAGGGCGGTGTAAAGGATGTTTATAATCTGATCAAGTTCAAGCGTACCAACCAGGGTACTTGCTTCAACCAGCGTCCCATCGTAAAGAAGGGTGATGTGGTAGAGGCAGGACAGGTGATCGCCGACGGTCCCGCAACCTCCAACGGAGAGGTTTCCTTGGGTAAGAACGCGCTGATCGGCTTTATGACATGGGAAGGCTACAACTACGAGGACGCCGTTCTTCTGAATGAGCGTTTGGTACGTGACGATATGTATACCTCCTTGCACATCGAGGAGTACAAGCTTGAGGCAAGAGACACCAAGCTGGGTCCGGAGGAAATTACCCGTGAGATTCCCAACGTGGGTGAGGATGCCCTGAAGGATCTGAATGCCGAGGGCGTTGTAAAGAAGGGAACCGAGGTTCGTTCGGGTGATATTCTGGTTGGTAAGATCACTCCCAAGGGAGAGACCGAGCTGACCGCAGAGGAGCGCTTGCTCCGCGCCATTTTCGGTGAGAAGTCGCGTGAGGTTCGTGATACCTCCCTGCGTCTTGCACACGGAGAATCGGGTATCGTTGTGGACGTTCGTGTATTCTCGCATGAGGCAGGCGACGAGCTGCCCGCAGGCGTGAACAAGGTGGTAAAGGTATACGTTGCGCAAAAGCGTAAGATCTCGGTGGGAGATAAGATGGCAGGACGTCACGGTAACAAGGGTGTCGTATCTCGCATTCTGCCTCCCGAGGATATGCCGTTCCTGCCCGACGGAACGCCGCTGGATATCGTATTGAATCCTCTGGGCGTACCTTCGCGTATGAACATCGGTCAGGTGCTTGAGGTGCACCTTGGTATCGCCGCAAGAAAGCTTGGCTGGAAGATCATGACGCCTGTATTCGACGGCGCAAACGAGAAGGATATTCTCGAGTGCTTGAAGGCTGCAGGTATGCAAAGAGATCTGTTCCCGTTGGAGAATCCCGAGAGCAAGGAGCTTTACGAGGAGACCACCAACGAGCAGGGCGAGAAGGAGCTGCGTGTGCTGAGCGCTGAGGAGCGTGCAGACGGCGAGTTTATGAATACGCTCCGCGCTGAAAAGAGATTGAAAGTTATGGACGGTAAGACCGTGCTTTATGACGGCCGTACCGGTGAACCCTTCGATAACCCCGTTACCGTTGGTATTATGTACTATCTGAAGCTGCACCACTTGGTTGACGATAAGATCCACGCACGTTCCAACGGTCCGTACTCCCTTGTAACGCAGCAGCCTTTGGGCGGTAAAGCTCAGTTTGGCGGACAGCGTTTCGGAGAGATGGAGGTTTGGGCGCTTGAGGCATACGGCGCGGCTTACACGTTGCAGGAGATCCTGACCGTGAAGTCGGACGATATCAATGGACGCCGCCGTGCATACGAGGCGATCATCAAGGGCCAAAATGTTCCTACCCCGGGTATTCCCGAGTCCTTCAAGGTTCTTGTTAAGGAATTGCAGTCGTTGGCTCTCGACGTTCGCGTTCGAGACCGTGACGGCAATGATATTGAGCTTTCTGACCTCTGCCGTGACGAGGATACTCCTGTCACAAATAAGGCAGACGCCGCAGCAATCGATGAGATTCTCGGACGCAACGTAGAGGACGACGAAATGAAGAAGTCTTATATGTATGAGGATGAGGACGGAAACGAGATCGAGGACGAAGAGGAGGAGATCTACGATTCCAATGAGGAAATGGACGACTACTCTGATTTTTCCGATGATGAATAACGAATAAAGAAAGGATTCATGGTTACTACTGTGGAGCATAATGAATTTTATTCTATAAAGATTGGTCTGGCTTCCCCCGAAAAGATCCGCGAGTGGTCTTACGGTGAGGTCAGCAAGCCCGAGACCATCAACTACAGAACCCTGAAAGCCGAAACTGACGGATTGTTCTGTGAAAGAATCTTTGGCCCGACTAAGGACGGCGCTTGCATGTGCGGTAAATATAAGAACTCGCACAGCAAGGAGCTGATCCGCTGTGAAAAATGCGGCGTTGACGTTACCACCAAAAAGGTGCGCCGCGAAAGAATGGGACACATTGAGCTGGCGGCTCCCGTTTCCCATATCTGGTATTTCAAAGCCGTTCCTTCGCGTATGGCGTTGGTTCTGAAAATGTCGCCCAAGGCACTGGAGCAGGTATTGTACTTTGCCGAGAACGTGGTTCTCGATCCCGGCGGAATTGAGTCCTTGGAAAAGGGCATGGTGCTGTCCGAGAAGCAGTATAAGGAGTACCGCGAGGCATACGGCGACCAGTTCCGCGCAGGCATGGGTGCCGAGGCGATCAAGGAGCTGCTTGCAGGTATCAATGTTGAGGAGCTTTCCCAACAGCTCAAGAAAGAGCTTGAAACCGCTTCGGGACAGAAGAAGACGCATTTGATCAAGCGTTTGGAGGTTATTGAGGCATTCCGTAACTCGGGTAACCACCTGGAGTGGATGATTTTGGACGTGGTTCCTGTCATTCCCCCTGAAATCCGTCCCATGGTACAGCTGGACGGCGGTAGATTTGCTACCTCGGATATCAACGAGTTGTATCGCCGCATCATTGCGCGTAACAACCGTTTGAAGACGCTTCTGAAGATCCACACTCCCGAGATCGTGGTTCGTAACGAGAAGAGAATGCTGCAGGAGGCTGTAGATGCTCTGATCGACAACGGTAAGAGAGGAAAGCCCGTAACGGGTGCCTCCAACCGTCCCCTCAAGTCGCTGTCCGAGATGCTGCGCGGTAAGCAAGGTCGATTCCGTCAGAATCTGTTGGGTAAGCGTGTTGACTATTCGGGACGTTCGGTTATCGTTGTAGGACCTCAGCTCAAGATCTATCAGTGCGGTCTGCCCAAGGAAATGGCGATCGAGCTGTTCAAGCCCTTCGTAATCAAGAGATTGATCGAGATGGGCAAGGCTACCAATATGAAGGACGCGCAGAAGAAGATCGACCGCGCGTACGATCCCGCAAACGCTTGCGTTTGGGACGCATTGGAGAACGTGATCAAGGAGCATCCCGTGCTGCTCAACCGTGCGCCTACGTTGCACCGTTTGTCGATCCAGGCGTTCGAGCCTGTATTGGTTGAGGGACGCGCAATCAAGCTGCACCCGCTGGTATGTACCGCATTTAACGCCGACTTCGACGGTGACCAGATGCCTGTTCACGTTCCGCTGTCGGCAGAGGCACAGGCAGAGGCACGTTTCCTGATGCTGTCTGCAAACAACCTGCTCAAGCCCATGGACGGTAAGGCAGTTGCAGTGCCTTCGCAGGATATGATCCTCGGTTCTTACTACCTGACCATGGAAAAGGACGGAGAGCCGGGTGAAGGAAATTGTTACCGCGATTTCAACGAGGCAATGTGTGCATATCGCAACGGTGTGTTGGGCTTGCATGCAAAGATCCGCGTGCGCGTGTTTAAGGAGATCGACGGCGTACAGAAGTCGGCTGTGATCGAGACCACACTTGGTCGTTTGATCTACAACCAGCCTCTGCCTCAGAACCTTGGCTTCGTAGACAGAAGCGATCCCGCAAACCTCTTTAAGCTTGAGGTTGAATTCGTGATCAAGAAGAAGCAGCTCGGTCAGATCATTGACCGCTGTATCCGTAACAACGGCCCTGCCGTTTGTGCGAGAATGCTGGATGACATCAAGGCGATGGGTTACCAGTATTCCACCAGAGCATCCTTCTCGATCTCGGTATACGATATGACCATTCCCGAAGAGAAGCCCGTATTGATCAACGCGGCACAGGCACAGGTTGATGAGCTCAACGAGTATTACCGTCAGGGTCTCTTTACCTCCGAGGAGCGTTACAATGCAGTTGTCAAGCTGTGGGATAAGACCACCAAGCAGGTAACCGCTGCTTTGCAGAACAGCTTCAGCCAGTTCAACCCGATCAAGATCATGGCAGATTCGGGAGCCCGTGGTTCAGAGTCTCAGATGCGTCAGCTCGCAGGTATGCGCGGATTGATGTTTGCGACCAACGGACGTACCATCGAAATCCCGATTAAGTCCAACTTCCGTGAAGGCTTGAATATCTTGGAGTACTTCATGGGTGCAAAGGGTTCGCGTAAGGCACTTTCGGATACCGCACTTCGTACCGCAGACTCGGGTTACCTGACGCGTCGTCTGGTTGACGTTTCGCAGGAGGTTATCGTCCGCGAGGTCAAGTGTGATACCACCAAGGGTGCTTGGGTGAACGACGTTATTGACGAAAAAGATAAGAACGTACTGGAGCCGTTGGCTGACCGTATTATCGGACGCTTTACGATGGGTCCCATCGTGCATCCCGAAACCGGTGAGGTCATTCTTGAGGATGACCAAATGATCACCGAGGAGGTTGCTGCCGAGATCGCTCGTGCGGGTATTCACAGCGTACACATCCGTACCGTGATCCAGTGTCATGCAAAACAGGGTATCTGCGCACATTGCTATGGTGCAGACCTTGCAAACGGCAAGCTGGTTCAGGTCGGTGAGGCTGTTGGTATTATCGCGGCACAGTCGATCGGTGAGCCGGGTACGCAGTTGACCATGAGAACCTTCCACACCGGTGGTGTTGCAGGCTCGGATATTACCCAGGGTCTGCCCCGTGTCGAGGAGTTGTTCGAGGCACGTCAGCCCAAGAAGGCTGCTATCATGACAGAGGTTCGCGGAACTGCGCACATCAGCACAGGCGAAAACGCCAACATTCACGTTGTTACCATTCATCCCGATCTGGAGCAGCCTGAGGGCGTTGTTCCCGAGGTGAAGGAATACACGATTCCTTACGGTACCAAGCTGGTTATCACGGAAGGTCAGCACATGGAAATCGGTGAAGCAATGACCGAGGGTAACAAGGCACCTGCCGATATTATGAGAATCATGGGCTTGGATGCTGTTTACGAGTATCTGATCAAGGAAATTCAGAAGGTTTACCGTTCGCAGTCGTGTAACGTAAACGACAAGCATATTGAGATCATTGCACGTCAGATGACTCGTAAGATGCGTGTTGCGGAGAGCGGTAGTACCGATCTGTTGGTTGGTTCGGTAATCGACATGGTTGAGTTTGAGGAAGCCAACAATGCTGTTGACGCCCGCATCGCCGCAGGCGAAGAGGGCTTGGAGCATGCAACGGCGACCACCGAGCTGCTGGGTATCACAAAGGCATCCTTGCAGACCGAGTCCTTCCTGTCTGCCGCATCCTTCCAGGAAACCACCAAGGTTCTTACCGAGGCGGCGATCCGCGGAAAGGTTGACCGTCTGCTCGGCTTGAAGGAGAACGTAATTATCGGTAAGCTGATTCCTGCAGGAACCGGTATGGAGTGCTATCGCGGCGTTGGTGTTCAGGCCAACGACATCGTGGCAGCTCCCGAAGCCGACGGCGAGGCAGAAACGCCTGCCGTTTGAGATCGGATCCTGTGAATTATAAAAGAGAGAGGAAGCATCGCTTCCTCTCTCTTTTGTCTGTTTCGCTTGTTTGTGAGTCAGATCGGAATTTCGGGCAGATCGGCCGAGGGGGAGGTGGTGATAACGTCTTTTTCGTCAAGCATCAAAAAATCGATCTGAGGCTGAACATAAGTAGTGTTTTTCATAATCATGCTCCTTTTTTGTAAAATATGAAGATGTCGCGCAGCGACTTTACTGTACTCCAATATTATAACGCATTTTTTTCGATTTGTAAAGTCTTGATTTTTAACAAAAATAGAATTTCTATCAAAAAAACAAAAATTTTGGGTAAGTCGGAGATTTCAGAGAAACTTTTTTCACTTTTGATAGGCTTTTTATAGGTTGCTCATAAAACAGATCGCTTTTCCGAGGCAACGCACGCTTTCCAGCTCGGTGCCAACGTAGACCAGCGGCTCGTAGGACGGATTTTCGGGAGTCAGTACCAGCTTCTCGGTGTCGGGGTAGTAATACCAACGCTTCAAGGTCGCCTCATCTTCGATGATCACCGCGGCGATCTCTCCGTTTTCCACCATCGGCTGGGAGCGGATGAATACCACGTCTCCGTCGTGGATCCGTGCGCCGATCATGCTGTCGCCCTTGGCGGTCAGGCAAAAGTCGGCTTGAATATTCTCGCCCGCTTCCACAAAGGCTTGGTGTTCCTCCTGCGCAAAAATCGGCTCTCCGCACGCGATCTCTCCCAAAAGGGGGATCTTTTTTGTTTTCACCGTACGGACGTTATGCGGCAGGGGAAGTGCTTCGCGCCCGTACAGCACATCCATTTCCACGGCAAACAGATCTGCCAGTGCCTGCATGGTGGCGTAGTTGGGCATTCTTTCTCCGTGCTCGTACATGCTCACCGTGCTTTTTGCGATCTTCAGCTTTTCGGCAAGGGCTTCTTGTGTGTACCCGTTTTTCTTGCGCAGGTCGCGCAGAATCGTTGCAAATTTCATGGCAATTCCTCCGTTTCGGTCTTTATTTTAACACGGATCGTAAACTCTGTCAAGAGTTTCTCTCAAAAAAGTTCACGAAACGTGAAAATAATTTTGAAAAACCACTTGACAAAAGTACACGAAATGTGTATAATAAAAACAAGGCGTTCACAAAACGTGAATTATCGCAAATAAAAAGTGGGTGGAATTTGCGAAAAAAAGGGATGGGTGGTGAAACGAAAAGAAAAAGGAGAAACTATGGTTATCAATATTGAAGTGAAAAATAGGGTAGCAACCTATCGCTCCTTGGGAAGTGATCCCGTGTGCGGAAGCAACAACGACACGGTGAAGTTTCATTTTGATGAGGAGTGGCAAAGTGTTGGCGTGAAGACCGCCCGCTTCGTATGGGGCAACCGCTATTACGACCGTGAATTTGAGGGAGATACGTGCGCGGCACCGATGTTTGTCAACTTGACGCGTGTCTACATTGGCGTGTATGCAGGTGAGCCTGTGGAGGAGGAGCCCGCTTGGGCAACCACAAAGGCAGAGGTCCCGTACAGGCTGTCGGTTCGCTGTGGCTACCATCCCGCCAATCCGGAGAGCGGAAACGGTTATACCAATGAGGCAAAGGGATACGCTTTGGAAGCGCAGGCGGCGGCAGAGCTTGCCATCGCAGCGGCGGCAAGCAGTGAAGGCGTTTTGGAAGAAGCAAAAGGCATTGTAGAAGCGGTTCAGGAGCAGATCGAAAATGCTTACGGCTTGGAGGAGGTTGGCAGATTGGAATTCCGTATGCGCGTACACGAGCGTTTGGATGATGAAGGCAACTACGTCTACAAGCTCAGCTTTGGAGAGCATTACGTTGATGATCAAAACGGATCGGTGCTTTTGCAGTATGCAGGGGAATACGTCTCCCCCTCGATCAACCATTCAATGGCTGAGACGATTATCAGCCTGATGAGCTGTCCCGTTACACGGATCGTTCTGGAACATTCCGATCCTTTGTGCGTCTTGCGGCATACAACGGTATATGACGGCCGAAGCGAGGGGATCGCATGGAAGGACATCGATACGACTCCGACCGACGGAACCTGCCGATTGTACGATACAGCATGGCCTCAAGGCGGTGTTCGGTTGGTGTGTCACGATGCGCCCCAGGCTGCAAATCTTTACGGCGGTCCCTATGCGGTCTTTTTGCAGTTTCCCGAGGATGCTCAAAAGGCAATAGAGCAAGCTGCATTGTTCGCGGAAGACGACTCGCACTATCTCACCTGTACGATGATAGGGTATCAGTAATTAAGAAAGGAGAATATAGCTATGATTATTTGGATTGATCAAAAGGGTGAGGTGGTTTCGGTGGCACAGGGTGCCTTGGCTGAGTCGGCAGAGGTTGACAATGTGACATCGTTTCGTGTAGCCGCATTGGAGGCACACGGTAAAAACGAGATGCTGTACTTTGATCCCGAAACACGTTCCTTTTATACGAGGGAATGCCAAGCTCCCGATGCGGAAGCCGGACGAGCCGCCGCAAAGCGTGCCGACGCGCAAAGGGCGGCAAAAAGAACGCAGGAGGCTGTGCTGAGATGGCTTTCCGAGAATGATTGGAAGGTCAACAAGCACACGCTTGGGGAGTGGTCGGATGAGGATCCGCGCTGGCTTGCGTATTTGGAGATGCGAAAGAGCAAGCGAGCCGAATACGACGAAGCCGTCGCTCTGCTGCATACCACGGCGATCTGAGTGCGTTTTACGCCGAACAAAAGCGCCTCCGTGTCCAAGGACACGGAGGTGCTTTTTGCGAAAGAAATGCATTTTAACAAAACACAAACATTTTTCCAACAAATCAATAACACGGGAAGAGTATACTTTAGTCACAATCAAACGAACGAGGGGAGAACATCGATATGGTAAGAAACGATCAACAATTTCTTGCGCAAAAGATCCGTGCGCAATACGTAGAAAAAGAGATTAACGGACTGGATGCGTTGAAGCGCGCGGATTCGAGGGTTACAAAGCCTGCCGCTGTGCTTGCTTATGTGCTGGGTACCTTGGGAGCGCTTGTGATGGGCGCGGGGATGAGTCTTGTGATGACCGATCTCGGCACCGCGCTTTCCATCCCCAACACTATGACGGTTGGTGTGGCAACAGGCGTGGTCGGACTTGTAATCGCGCTTCTCAATTACCCGATCTATAAGGCTTTTCTCGGCAGACGCCGCGCCAAGCACGCGCAGGAGATCCTTGCGATCAGTGATAAGATTTTAAAAGACTAAGCGAAATCAAGCGAGCTGTCCGAAGGCATCTCGCTTTTCCGCGTTTTGGAGGAGATCAAATGAAACGGACGTTTCACTATGACGTAAACGGAAAAACAATGACACGCAGCATCAATTACATCCCTGTCAGATATATCGTTGCGGTGCTGATCACGCTGTTGGAGGTTCTTGCGGTGATCGGCATCGTGGTGGCACTTTGTTATTTCGTTCCGTATTTTTATCTTGCCGCTTGGGTGACTGAGATCTATTGTGTGATCCGTATCGCATCGTCGGATGACAATCCCGACTATAAGGTCCCGTGGCTGTTGGTCGTGCTGATTATACCGATTGCCGGTTTTATGCTTTACTTCCTGTTTTATTCGCGTAAGCTTGGAAAGAAATATTTGCGCCGATTGGACGAGTTGAAGAAAAAACGCTATACGCAGAATGACCGTGCGCTCTTGGAGCGCCTGCAAGAGGAGAGCGCTACTGCGGCGGCGCAAGCACAAATGCTGTGCCGTGTTGCCGACACGACCTTGTTTTCGGGCGGAAGGCAGGAGTACTTTGCGTTGGGAGAAGAGATGCACAAGCGGATGCTGACCGATCTGGAGGCGGCAGAAAAGTTCATCTATCTGGAATTTTTTATCGTGGAGGACGGAGCCTTTTGGGGATCGATCCTTGAGATCCTGAAGCAAAAGGCTGCCAATGGGGTGGACGTAAAGCTTTTGTACGATGATATCGGCTGTATGATGACCTTGCCCGGAAATTATCACAAAACGCTGAGGCAATACGGCATTGAAGCTCTGCCTTTTGCGCGGTTGCGCGGAAACGCCGACAGCGAGTTCAACAACCGAAACCACCGAAAGATCCTTGTGATCGACGGACGGGTGGGCTACACGGGCGGCGTCAACCTTGCCGATGAGTATATCAACACGGTCGTTCGCTTTGGACATTGGAAGGATATCGGAATACGCTTGGAGGGCGAAGCTGTTTGGGAGCTGACGCGGCTTTTCGTGGTGGATTTCGGGATCAGCTCACGAAATATGCCCGAGTATCACTGTGATCTGTACCCGACACAAAATGATGATGCAAACGGCTTTGTGATCCCGTTTGGCGACGGACCGCATCCGCTTTACGGCACCCGTGTGAGCAAAAGCGTGATCCTGAACCTTTTGGCGTCGGCTACCGATTATGTGTGGGTGACCACTCCCTATCTGATCATCGATAACGGCTTGTGCGAGGCGATCGAGCATGCCGCGATGCGCGGTGTGGACGTGCGGATCGTTGTGCCGCATATTCCCGATAAAAAAATGGTGTTTGCCATGACGCGCAGCTTTTACCCCCGACTTTTGCGGTGCGGTGTGCGCATTTACGAATACACGCCGGGCTTTATTCACGCCAAATGCTATCTTGCCGATGATCGCTATGCGATGATCGGAACCGTCAATCTCGATTATCGGAGCCTTGTTCACCATTTTGAAAACGGCGTGTGGATGTATCGCACCTCGATTCTTCCCGATATCAAAGCCGATCTGCAAGACACCTTGAATCGGTCGCAGGAGATCACGCTTGCCGATTGCAAAACGGGAGTGATGCAAAGTGCGCTTCGATCGGTAGTGCGTATTTTTGCACCGTTGCTCTGAACAAAACTCGCGCCAAAGCGGCTTTTAATTGTAAATCATTAAAAATAATGAAAAATACGCCCAAAAAGTATTGCAAAAAAGAAAGGAAAGTAGTATAATCATACTATAATGCCGAACTATTGCAGATGTTTTTGCAGTGGTTCTGTTTAACAATCCCAAAAGGAAGGTAAAGAATATGAAAAACACCTTTTTGAAGCGGATCCTTTGTGCAATGCTTTCGTTGATGACATTGGTGCTGCTGATTCCGACAAACGCAGTTGCTCTTTCATCGGGAACCAGCGGTGACAGCTCGATCGTTGACTGGGAGGATCTTTTCGGTCCTACGCCCAGTGAAGGATTGACCTTTGCGGAAAACGGAGACGGTACCTACGGCGTTTCCGGCATCGGCACCTGCACAGATACCAGAATCGTGATCCCCACCACCTATAACGGAGCTGATGTAACTACCGTGCAGGCAAGCGCGTTTGCGGGTGTGACTACGATTACCGAGGTCGTATTCCCGAATACGATGACAACGATCGCGGCAAGCGCTTTCTCGGGCTGTACGGGACTGACCAAGCTGGAATTGCCCGAAAGTCTGACCACCGTTGCAAGCCGTTCCTTTGAAGGCTGTACGGGTGTGAGCGTGCTTTTTATTCCCGCAAAGGTTTCCAGTATTCATCAGTACGCCTTCCTGAACTGCAGCGGCTTGACCGCTATCACGGCGGATGAGACCAACGGTGTTTATTATGCCAACGGAAACTGTCTGATCGAGCGTGCGTCTCAAACGGTTGTTCTGGGATGTAAGAACTCTGTGATTCCCGCGGATGGATCTGTGGTTGCAATCGGCCCCTCCGCATTCTACGGCCGTACGGGTATGACCGCTCTTACTGTTCCGTCTGCCGTTACGCAGATCGGTGCAGGCGCGTTCCGATATTGTACAGATCTGGCTACCGTTACCCTTGCGGAAACGGTTTCGATCATTGCTGCCAACGCGTTTGGTGACTGCACCGCGATTACCGACGTATACTACGGCGGAACCGCTACGCAGTGGGCAAACGATATAAGAATCGGTTCGGGCAACACCGCCTTGACGGGTGCCAAGATTCATTGCGTTGTTCTGACGGGCGACTTGAATCTTGACGATGTTGTTGATGAGGACGACGTGACTTATCTTCGCTATTACATGGCAGGCTGGGCTGATTACACCTTGACCGATGCATCGGTTGCCGATTTCAACGAGGACGGCGTGGTGAATGTTCTTGACGTAGCTCTGCTCAAGCGTTATGTTGCGGGCTGGGAGAACATCGAGCTAAAATAAGATGATGGAGTATTCGATCATTCGTAGCGAGAGACGAACGCTATCCCTGCAGATACGCAACGGGAAGCTGTTGGTTCGCGCACCGCATGGGGTAAGCCTTGCGGTTATTGAGCGATTCGTGCAGTCGCACAGGGAGTGGATCGAAAAACAGTTGATAAAAGCAGAGCAAAGGCGGCAGGGCTTTGATACCTTGCCGCCTTTGACAAAAGAGGAGATAGAGCAGCTTGCCGCACAAGCGGTACGCACGATCCCCCAAAGGGTAAAATATTACGCCGAGCGCATCGGTGTGGGTTACGGCAGGATCACGGTCCGCAACCAGCGCACTCGGTGGGGAAGCTGCAGCGCAAAGGGAAATCTCAATTTCAACTGTCTTTTGATGCTGGCACCGCCCCAGGTGCTGGACAGCGTGGTGGTACACGAATTGTGCCATCGCAAGGAAATGAACCACTCCAAACGGTTTTACGAGCTTGTACTGTCGGTTTTTCCAGAATACCGCAAATGGCACGGCTGGCTTGATAAAAACGGCCCGATGCTGTTGGATAGAATGGAAAGAGGTATCACGCAAAAAGGGTGATACCTTTTTTCATTTATGCTCCGATCTCGCACAAAAGCTGTTCGCAGGCGCGTTCCAGTGCGTTTCGGTGGGCTTCCATGGCAAGAGCCAACGGCAATAGCCGTCTGCCGCCCTCGGTCGCGCAATAGTTGGAGAGCAGGATCGCCTGTGCGCCCCGTCCTTTGTTTGCCGCAAGATGCAGGGAGTAAAAGTCAATCTTCCGCTCCTTTAAGATCAACAGGGGATATTCCGAAAGCTGTTCGTTGCAGGCGGCGATCTCGCACAGTGGCGGCAGATAGGGAAGATCCTCCGGTAACAGCATTGCGGCGGAAAAGGCGCCGTGAACGCAGTTTGTCAAGCGGTATGCCGAGGAGAGGGGGGCGGATGTGTGAGCGCAGAGTCGGCGTTCGGCATCGGCGAGATCGGAAAGCGCTTGGCGGTTCAGATCGGATATTTCGGAAATGCAGGCGCGGCAGCCTTTTTTTACGGCATCGTGCAAAACAGATGCCGCGTCGCGCGAATGGTTTGCAAGCTGAGTCAGGCACAGCAGGTCTTGTTTCATGGTGTTTCCTTCTTTCTTTTCAGGGTTGTCCTGCGGACTGTACTGTATTTTATGTACGGATCAAAAAGATTAGAACCCCGAGAGGACTTTTGCGCAAAAGGTCTTGCACACGGCGCACAAAAGTGCTATAATAGATACAAGAAAGAGTACCGATCCGATGGATGCTCGGGCAGTTTATGCAAAGGAAGAACAGGTGATTTGATGGAACAGAAAAAAATGATGAGAGATACGGTTTTGCAGTATGCGAAGACGGTTCTGTGCGGGGTCGCGGTCATCGCCCTGCTGGCGGTTGCCGTTTTGGAAATGATCCCCACCAAGGACGTGGGAGTGGCGGTTAAAGAGGAGGTCTACGCGGCTTCCCAGAACCTGTATGCAAACAGCGCCGAGTATACCACGCAGATCCGAGGGGTCCTCAGAAACAGCACAAAGAATACCGTATATGTGGAATCGATCCGAGTGGTCATCGGAGACGGCTCCCGCAAAATGGATGTTGTTCTCCCTGCGGCGAAGATCGCCCCCAACGCCGAATACGAGGTGGTCAAGGACTTTGTGGGAGTGGGCGAGTTCGATACCGTTCATGAGCTTTACGTAACGATTGGCGGAGAGGAAACGCGTCTTACCAACCGTTCCGTGTCGGCATTCCCCTTGACGGGACTGGCAATCGGTTGCCTTGTCTTGCTGATTCCTGCCGTATTTTTACTCGTTCGGTCGATCAAGGGATGTCACTATTTGTATCAGGAACGCAAGATTCGAGAAAAAAGTTTGTAAAAGCTTGCAAAATCCTTCGCGTGGCTCTTGACAATTTTACACATTTTGAGTATAATAAAATAAGTATGATATTACTGCTTACACAGTTTTTCATGCATAAAAATGAAACGAATGAATAAGGAGGTGTTTTATGAAGCCGGAAATTATTATCCCAATCGTTGTTGGCGTTGCCGCGCTGGCTTTGGGTATCTTGGTAGGAATCCTGCTCCGAAAGAAAATCGGAGAGGCAAAGATCGGCTCTGCCGAGCTGGAAGCAAAGCGGATTCTGGAAGAAAGTGCTAAAAATGCCGATGCCAAGAAAAAAGAAGCCATTATCGAGGCAAAGGAAGAAACTCTGCGATTGCGTAACGAAACCGAGCGCGAGCTGAAAGAGCGACGCGCGGAGGTATCGAGACAGGAGCGCAGAATCAACCAAAAAGAAGAAAATCTTGATCGCAAGACCGAGACTCTTGAACGCAAAAACGAACAGTTGGAAGAAAAACTCAAGGCAAACGATGCGTTGCGTGAGGAGATCAGCCGCGTGCTGGAGCAGCATGTGAAAAAGCTGGAAGAAATCTCCAATTATACCGCAGAGGAAGCAAAGCGTGAGCTTTTGGAGCAGGTCGAGTCCGAAACAAGACACGAGATGGCTCAAAAGCTGGCTGAGCTGGAAGCACAGTTCAAGGAAGAAGCCGATACCAAGGCACGGAATCTTCTGTCGCTGGCAATCCAGAGATGCGCTGCGGACCACGTTACCGAATCGACCATTTCGGTGGTTTCTTTGCCGAATGAGGAAATGAAGGGCCGTATCATCGGTCGTGAGGGACGAAACATCCAGAAGCTGGAAACGCTGACAGGTGTGGAGCTGATCATCGACGATACTCCCGAGGCAATCACGGTATCGGGCTTTGATCCCGTACGCCGCGAGATTGCAAGACTTGCACTGGAGAAGCTGATCTCCGACGGACGTATCCATCCTGCCCGTATTGAGGAAATGGTGGAGAAGGCACGGCGCGAGGTTGAGCAGGCAGTGAAGCAGGCAGGCGAGCGCGCAACCTTTGACGTACACGTTCACGGAATCCACTCGGATCTGGTGAAGCTGCTCGGACGCTTGCGTTACCGTACCAGTTACGGACAGAACGTACTGCAGCATTCCATTGAGGTGGCATGGCTGGCAGGTATGATGGCAGATGAATTGGGTGTTGACGGAACGGTTGCACGGCGTGCAGGCTTGCTCCATGACATCGGTAAGGCTTTCCCGCAGGACGTTGAGGGCTCGCACGTTGAGCTTGGCGTTGGCGCGGCAAAGAAGTACAAGGAAAGCGCAGAGGTCGTTCACGCGATCGAGGCGCATCACAATGACGTAGAACCCAAGACCATTATCGCAGTATTGGTACAGGCGGCAGATGCGATTTCTGCGGCAAGACCGGGTGCCAGACGCGAGGATATGGAAAACTACATCAAGCGTTTGCAGAAGCTGGAAGAGATTGCCGTCGGATTCCAAGGCGTGGATAAGGCGTATGCTATTCAGGCAGGCCGAGAGATCCGCGTGATGGTGAAGCCCGAGCAGGTGAACGACGAGGGCATGAAGCTGATCGCACGCGAGATGGCAAAGAAAATTGAAGAAGAAGTCAAGTATCCGGGACAGATCAAGCTGAATCTGATTCGGGAAACCCGCGCAGTTGATTTTGCGAAATAAACTAACTTTTTCCGAGAAACGGAATTTATCATATATTTAGATATGATGAAATCCCGTCGGGCGACCGACGAAATGATAAACGAAAGCCTTTCCTTTTGGCAACAGAAGGGAAGGCTTTTATCGCTGATGGGGAGAGATAAGAGACCAAAAAGAAAATAAAGAAAAATTTTTCAAAAAGGGCTTGACAAAGAGGGGACGGTATGATATAATATTCAAGCGTTGGTAAATTTGGCGGGATAGCTCAGTTGGCTAGAGCAACCGGTTCATACCCGGTAGGTCATGGGTTCAAGTCCAATTCCCGCTACCAGGCCCGTTGGTCAAGCGGTTAAGACACCGCCCTTT
>JAFTKI010000073.1 GCA_017453335.1 Clostridia bacterium | reverse complement strand
GTCAACCGACATAACGGTCAGAGTCAGAGCAACGTCGTTGCGCAGATCCTTGGGGAACAGGGGGCGGATGGGGCGGTCGATGACACGGGAGGTCAGGACAGCCTTCTCGGAGGGCTTACCCTCGCGCTTGAGGTAACCGCCGGGGATCTTACCTGCGGCGTACATACGCTCATCGAAGTCTACCGACAGGGGCAGGAAGTCGATGCCGTCACGGGGCTTTTCGGATGCGGTTGCGCAACAAAGCACAACGGTGTCACCGTAGCGACAGAGAACAGAGCCGTTTGCAAGGCCTGCCATCTTACCGGTTTCGATTACCAGAGGACGGCCTGCGTAGGTGTACTTGAACACCTTGTAATTCTTGAACTCCATAGGGGAGCTAACGGAATTGGACATGATTTTTTCCTCCATTTTTTGTTTTTATTTTTTCTTACGGAGGTTTAGCACTTACCAACAGTCTTGAAACCACGTCAAGGCCATGGGTAACTGCTAATCCGCCCGTAAGGAGTGATACTTTTACGGAAAAGAGAACAGGGGAGCCGGGGCAGTGACTGTGCCGCTGCTCCCGGATCCCCCTTCTACTCTTACTTTCTCAGTCCGAGCTTGCTGATGATAGCACGGTAACGCTCGATGTCTACCTTCTGCAAGTAGTTGAGCAGGTTTCTTCTGTGACCGATCATCTTCTGAAGACCGCGGCGGCTGTGGAAGTCCTTCTTGTTAGCCTTGAGGTGGGTGGTCAGGTTGTTGATGCGGGAGGTCAGAATAGCGATCTGAACCTCGGGAGAACCGGTGTCTCCCTCGTGAGTTGCGTACTGCTCGATGAGAGTGAGCTTTTCGTCTTTCTGCATGGTATTTTTCACCTTTCTGTTATTTTTTGCGTTTCACTCAGCAGCGGTGGGTGAATAGCCGTCTGAAACGACCGTGTATCCGACAACCGAGTTCACGCATACGGCACATATTATATCACACTTTTTTCAATTTGTAAATAGTTTTTCGAAAATTTTTTCAACTTTTGCGAAAAAACTAAGCCTCGGTGTTGGAATCGTTGCTTTCCCCGGCGTTATCCACAAATCTTTCGAGGTATTGCTCGGGTGTGATCAAAATGGAACGGGGCTTGGAGCCATCGGGCGGAGAAACGATCTCCTCTGCCTGCATACGGTCGATCAGCTTTGCGGCGCGGGAATATCCAACGCCCAGCTTTCTTTGCAACAGGGATGTCGAGATCCTGCCTTCCTCGATCGCCACGCGGACTGCATCGTTGTATTTGGGATCATCACCGTGATCCTCGCCGTCCATGGGAACAATATCATCCGAATTCTTGCCCTTGTTACCGCACTGTGCGGCAAGCTCCTTGAGCTTCGCGGTAAAGCGTTCGTCGTATACGGCAGTACCGTTGGTCGCACGGAGAAATTCGCAGATCTTTTCCACTTCCTTATCATCCACAAATGCACCCTGTATACGCGTGTCGCGCATTGCGCCGATCGGAACGAACAGCATATCTCCGCGGCCTGTCAGTGCCTCCGCACCGCCATGGTCAAGAATAACGCGCGAGTCGATCTGGGATTTTACCGCAAAGGCGATACAAGAGGGAACATTTGCCTTGATCAGACCTGTTACAACATCCGCAGAAGGACGCTGAGTACCGATGATCAGGTGCATACCTGCGGCACGCGCCTTTTGTGCGATACGGCAGATCGCGGTCTCAACCTCGTTTCTGGCGGTCATCATCAGATCGGCAAGCTCGTCGATAATGATCACGATGTGCGGAATGTACGGCATATCGGGATCGTCCTTAGTAACGGTGTTGTAGCCCTTCAGGTCACGTACGCCAACCGTTTCGAATACTTCAAAGCGACGCTCCATTTCCTCTACAGCGGCTTGCAGTGCGCCTGCCGCATCCTTGGGAAGTGTGACAACGGGAGCCATCAGGTGGGGAATGTTCTTGTAAATGCTGAATTCAACCTTTTTGGGGTCGATCAGAATCAGCTTGACCTCATCGGGACGGACGCGGTACAAAAGGCTGGTGATGATGCAGTTGATGCAAACCGATTTACCGCTACCCGTGGTACCGGCAATCAAAAGGTGAGGCATCTTGGCAATGTCAAACACCAACGGCTCTCCCGCAATATCGGCACCCAGACAAGCTGTGAGCTTACTTTTGGAGTCGGCGAATTTTTTGGATTCGATGATGTCACGCAAATAGATGGTACTGCGCGTTCTGTTGGGAATTTCGATACCAACGGCATTGGTGCCCGGGATCGGAGCCTCAATACGAACACCGCCGGGCGAACGAAGCGCCAGCGCGATATCATCGGCAAGGTTGGTGATACTGCGGACACGCACACCGGGTGCGAGGATCACCTCGTAACGGGTAACGGTGGGACCGCAGGAGAATTGGATATCTTCTATTCCAACATGGAAGCTTTTCAGCGTATCGGTAAGTCTTATGGTGTTCTCATCGATCTCTGCCCTATTTTCGGCAGTCATCGGTTCACCGGGCTGCAAATAGGAAATCGGGGGGAAGACGTATTTCTTTTCTTCCGCAGGCTTGCTTGCTGTCGGAGCAGTGGATGCTGCTGCGGGAGCGGTTGCTTTTTTGGTGTCGGTTCCGGCAGGCTTTGTGGCGGATGCCGATTTTTGCGTTCCCGAAGGCAGGACGTTTTGTGCTTCCAGCTTTTCGAACTCCTCGTTGCTCAAGCCAAATTCGGTTTGCTGTGATTCGATCTGATGCGCGACGATCGGCTTTCCTTGTCCTGCAGGCTTTGCGGCGGCAGGTCTTACGGGAGCAGGTCTTGCGGCAGGTCTTGCGGTTGCGGGACGCGGTTGCGTACCCGATGCGGGTTCCTGAGAAACGGGAGCTTTTACAGGAGTTCTCTCTGCCGTAGCGGGAAGAGGAACCTCGGGGGGAACGGGCTCATGCTGACGCTCTGTGGCTTGATCGTTATCATCCAGATCAAGAAATACATTCTTCAAATCAAAATTGCGATCCTGTCTGGGAATTCGGCGCGCCATCTTCGACTCATTGCTCTTGGGGAAGATCGGATCGACCGCGGTGTCGCGGTTTTTCGCAGGGTTGATCGGCTCGGGAGCGGCAGGCGGGGCAGTGGGTGCTTGCTGAGCCTGCGCCGCCGCACGGCTTTCCTCGTTCATTCTTTTTCCGATATCGCCGGGAACGAACGGACGGGAACCGTCGGTGGGATCAAGACGGGGCATCGGCATGGGCGCCATGTTATTCGCCTCGGCTTTTTTCTGAGGAGCGGAGCGCACCACTTCAACGCCGCTGTCCGAGTCTGCAGAAGCACCGCCTTTGGCTGTGATCTTGCGGATCTTTTCGTCCATTTGCGCTTGTCTGTGCGCCTCCTCGGCTTCCATTTCACTTCGGCTGACAGTACGCTGTACGGCAGGTTCCGAGGACTGTGTGTCTTGCTCTTGTGCCTTGCGGGCTTTTTTGTGTGCTGATTTTTTACGGAGGTATCTCCAGATCTGACGCGGGGTGATTCCCAAAATATAGAACAGGGAAGCGATCAAAAGCAAGAATCCGATCAACAGGGAACCGATGATATTCAGATATTCTACCAAGGTATAGCCGATCTTTCCTCCAAACAGACCTCCGCCGGAGGTGCGTGCGCCGAAGTCCATCAGCTCGCCCGCTGTCCAATTACATGCCTCAAGAGTTACGTTTTGGTCGCCCATATAAGCGGCAAGACAGAATGTATGGATTACCGAAGCAAAGATCAGAAGAAACGCGACCGAAACCAGGATCTTTGCCAACACCATGCTGTTGTCTACATATTTTTTCCAAAAAATTGCCAGATTGAACAGGAGAAGCGGCAATACGATGACAGCGGGACCGAACAGCCCCAACAGGAAGGTGGAGATGTTGTAACCAAACACTCCCATCAAATGCTCGGAGGGCGTGTCCTTCAATTGATCATTCATATTGCAGATCATGTTCAGCAACAAACAGATTGCAAGGAAGGCTGCAAGCAGACCAAACACATAAGGAATAAATTTGTGTGCCATCTTAGAGGAACGGGGGTCGGAGGAGTCATTTCCTGTCTTCTTATCTGCTTTTCCTTTTTTTGCCGGGGTGGCAGTGCTGGACTTTGCCCGATTGGGATCATTGACCTCCCTTTTGCTCTGATTTTTTGTTTTGACTGTTTTTTCCCGGCTACCCGATGAACGGGAAGAACCCTCTCTTTTCTTAGCGGGAGCTTTTTTAGCGGGGGCTTTTGTCGTATCGTCTTCGGCTTTCGTTGCAGGCTTTCGTTTTTGTTTTTTTTGCTGAGCGGACGCTGACTCTGCCTGCTTTGATGTTTTCATACCGAAGTCGTCCAAAAGATTTTCGTGATCTATCATATAATTCCAATCCTTTCTGCGGATAATATACCAACTTATATTATAGCATTTCCGAAACAAAATTGCAATAGCAAAGCCAAAAAAAGATACGAAAGTTTGAAAGAATGCGTCGCGCATCCTGTTGGCTTTGCGTGTGAATACGGACTAAAAAACGTTTCAAGAAGATATCTTTTGAAAAAAACAGATAGATTTGCATAGAAAAAGACGTTTTTTTAGAAGAAACTTTAGCCACATTTTAGAAAAACGTGGAAAGTGTCGAAAAAGACTTGACAACCATTGTGATATTTGTTAAAATAATAACAGACTTAAAATGGGGTTTATATGACACTTGAAAAAAACGCGTCTAATATAAATCGAAAAAGCTTAAAACTTATGAAATAAAGTGAGGAACAGTTATGAAAAAAATTACGGTTATCGGAACAGGCAGCGTTGGTTCTACGGTTGCATATACGTTGACGATCGCGGGGATTGCTTCCGAAATTGTGATGATCGACATCAATGGTGAAAAGGCATTGGGTGAGGCTATGGATATCCGTCAGGGTACACCGTTCTGCGAACCCTGCTCGATTTATGCAGGCGGTTACCCCGATGCGGTTGGTTCCGATATCGTTGTGATCACCTCGGGCGTGGCAAGAAAGCCGGGACAGTCCCGCTTGGATCTGGCGCAGACCAACGTAGACATTCTCAAATCCATCACGCCGCAGATTCTGAAATATGCTCCGAACGCTACTTATGTGATTGTAAGCAATCCCGTGGATGTTCTGACTTATGTTTTCTGCAAATATTCCGGTCTTCCCGAATCTCGTATCATCGGCTCGGGAACGATCTTGGATACTGCACGCTTGCGCTCCAGAATTTCGGAGTACTACAACGTCAGCCAGCAGAACGTACATGCATACGTGCTGGGGGAACACGGTGACTCCTCGTTTGTAACCTGGTCGCTGGCGAATGTTTCCAACGTGCCTGTTGACGAGTATTCCGACTCCTTGCTGTACGCTGACCGCACTTATCCCAAGCTTGACCGCGCTGAGATCGAAGAGTACGTTCGCAAATCGGGCGCCAGCGTGATTCAGCGTAAGGGCGCGACCTTTTATGCCGTTTCGATGTCGGTAGCACATATCTGCAAGTGCTTGCTCAGCGGAATTGATACCACGCTGACCGTTTCTACGATGTTGCACGGCGAATATGGCATTGATGATGTTTGCCTGAGCCTTTTGAATATTGTTGGCGAGGGCGGTGCGCATAGCAAGGTTTTGCTTCGTCTCAACGACGATGAGCTTGTGAACCTGCACAGAAGTGCTGAAAGCCTCAAGGCTGTTATTAGCAACATCAACCTTTGATTACAATAACCTGAAAAATGGAGGAGATAAAGATGGAATATCGCATTGAACATGATTCGATGGGGGAAGTGAAGGTTCCTGCCGACCGCTTGTGGGCGGCACAGACACAGAGAAGCCACGAAAACTTTGAGATCGGTGTGGGAATTGAAACCATGCCCATGGAAATTATCCATGCCTTCGGTGTATTGAAGCAGGCGGCGGCTGTGACCAACCATGCACTGCGCCCCGAAAAAATGACCGATGAAAAGCTGGCGGCGATCCGTACCGCTTGCGACGAGGTTATGGCAGGAAAGCTGAACAGCCATTTCCCCTTGGTGGTATGGCAGACAGGATCGGGTACACAGTCCAACATGAATGCCAACGAGGTTATCGCAAATCGTGCGAACGAGATCCTTGGCAAAAAGCTGGTACATCCCAACGACGATTCCAACATGAGCCAGTCCTCCAACGATACTTTCCCCACAGCAATGCATATCGCCGCAGTTCTTGCGCTGGAGGATAAGCTGATCCCCGCCGTGAATACGCTGATCGATACCTTCAAGCGTCTGGAAGCAGAGAACGAGGGTATTGTAAAGAGCGGAAGAACCCACCTGCAGGATGCAACTCCCATCAAGTTCAGCCAGGAGATCAGCGGATGGAGATCGAGCCTTGAAAAGGACGTAGAGCTTCTGACGCGTTCGATCGCTCCTCTGTATGAGCTGGCACTGGGCGGCACCGCCGTTGGTACGGGACTCAACACTCCCAAGGGCTTTGATACGATGGTGGCAACCGAGATCGGCAAGATCACGGGCAAGCCCTTCGTAACCGCCTCCAACAAGTTCCACGCGCTCACCTCCAAGGATGAGCTGGTATTCGCACACGGCGCGATCAAGGCGCTGGCTTGCGATATGATGAAGATCGCAAACGACGTTCGTTGGTTGGCATCGGGTCCCCGCGACGGCTTGGGTGAGATCTTTATTCCCGAAAACGAGCCCGGCTCGTCGATCATGCCCGGCAAGGTCAACCCCACGCAGTGCGAGGCTGTTACCATGGTTGCCGTTCAGGTTATGGGTAACGATGTGGCGGTCGGTATGGCTGCGTCTCAGGGTAACTTCGAGCTGAACGTCTTTATGCCCGTTTGCATCTACAACTTCCTGCAGTCGGCAAGACTTCTGGCAGAGGCGATTACTTCCTTTAATAAAAACTGCGCTGTCGGTATCACCGCAAACCGCGAGAAGATGCACCACAATCTGCACAACTCGCTGATGCTGGTTACCGCGCTCAACCCCTACATTGGCTATGAAAACGCCGCAAAGACCGCAAAGAAGGCGTTTAAGGATAACATTTCTCTCAAAGAAGCGTGTGTGGAGCTTGGATTCTTGACCGCAGAGCGCTTTGACGAGGTATTCCATCCCGAACAGATGGTTTAATCGGAGGCAACCATGATGAAGGTAAGTTATTTTCCTGGCTGTACCCTGAAAAACAAGGCAAAGGATCTTGATCTGTACGCAAGAAGATGTGCCGAGGTTTTGGGGATCACGATGGAAGAAATTGAGGATTGGCAATGCTGCGGCGGTGTGTTTACCACTTCGCGCGACGAAATTGCCACAAAGCTGTCCTCGGTGCGCGCTCTGAAGGCGGCAAAAGCCAAGGATCAGCCTCTTGTTACGGTTTGCTCGGCTTGTCACAACGTGATCAAGCAGACAAACCACGCAATGCAGGACGGAGAATTCGCCGATAAGGTCAACCGTTACATGAACGAGGAGCCTTATGACGGTTCTGCGGCTGTATATCACTATTTGGAAATGCTGCGCGATCTGGTTGGCTTTGATAAGATCAAAGAAAAGGTGGTCAATCCCCTGAAGGGACAGAAGATCGCCGCATACTACGGTTGTCTTTTGCTGCGTCCCGGCAACGTGATGCAGATGGATGATCCCGAGAATCCCACGATCATAGAGGATTTCATCCGCGCCATCGGTGCAGATCCCGTTTATTACGCCTACCGCAACGAATGCTGCGGCGGTTACATCGCGCTGGAGAGCCGTGAATCGGCAAAGAAAAAGAGCAACCGTGTCACCGAAAACGCCGCAATTTGCGGTGCTGAGAAGATCGTGACCGCTTGTCCTCTCTGCCGTTACAATCTGGAGAAGAGCGGTTCTTCGATTCCTGTGATCTATTTCACGGAGCTGTTGGCCGAGGCTCTTGGTGTAAAGGAGGATTGCCATGAATAAGGATACAAAGGCTTTGAAGGAGGAGATCGTTCGCATCAGCGGTGCGAATCCTTCCAAGTGTATGAAATGCGGCAAATGCTCTGCAACCTGTCCCGCATACGATGAAATGGAATACCATCCGCACCAGTTTGCAAGTATGATCGAGAACGGCGAGATCGAGCCTCTTCTGGCATCCGAGTCGCTGTATAAATGTCTGACCTGCTTTGCCTGCGTGGAGCGTTGCCCCCGTGGGGTACAGCCCGCAAAGCTGGTTGAGGCGGTACGTTTGATGGCGGTAAGACAGCAGGGAAACAATCACCTCACCGCCGATATGATTCCCGAGCGCTTGGATGACGATATGCCGCAGCAGGCGATCGTCAGCGCATTCCGTAAATATACGAAGTAAGGAGGAGAGACAAATGCAAAGAATTGGCGTATTCGTATGCTGGTGCGGAAGCAATATTGCAGGTACGGTTGATGTACACGCGGTTGCTGAGGCACTGAAGAGTGAGCCCGGCGTTGTCTTTTCCGCCGACTATCAATATATGTGCTCTCAAGCGGGACAAAACATGATCATCGATGCGGTGAAGGAACACCGTCTGACGGGTATCGTGGTTTGCTCCTGCTCGCCCCGTATGCACGAGGCAACCTTCCGCAAAACAGCGGCTGCCGCAGGACTGAACCCCTACATGGTGGAGATCGCAAACATCCGTGAGCAATGCTCCTGGGTACATAAGGACATGGCGACCGGTACCGAAAAGGCAATCATTTTGGGTAAGGCGGCTGTTGCAAAGGTCAACCTCAACGCACCCTTGACTCCCGGTGAGTCTCCCGTAACCAAGCGTGCCTTGGTGATCGGTGGCGGTATTGCAGGTATTCAGACCGCGCTTGATATTGCAGATGCGGGCTTCCCCGTGGACATCGTTGAGAAAAAGCCTACCATCGGCGGTAAGATGGCACAGCTTGATAAGACCTTCCCGACGCTTGACTGTGCGGCTTGTATCCTGACACCTAAAATGGTGGACGTTGCACAAAACGATAAGATCCGTATCTTCTCCTACAGTGATGTGGAGTCGGTTTCGGGCTTCGTTGGAAATTTTGATGTAAAGATCAGAAAAAGAGCGCGTTATGTAAAGGAAGATATTTGTACCGGTTGCGGTGCGTGTGTGGAAAAATGTCCCATGCGCAAGGTTCCCAACGAATTCAACCTCGGCATGGATAACCGCCGCGCCATCTACATTCCGTTCGCACGAGCAGTTCCGAAGGTTGCGACCATTGATCCCAATGCTTGTAATATGCTCAAGAACGGCAAGTGCGGTGTTTGCTCCAAGGTTTGTGCCGCAGGCGCGATCGATTATAAACAACAGGATGAGATCATCGAGGAGAAGTACGGCGCGATCGTTGTGGCAACAGGCTTCAATCCCATCAGCATGGAGAAGTTTGACGAGTTTGCTTACAATCAGTCTAAGGACGTGATCACTTCCTTGGAATTTGAGCGCTTGACCAACGCCGCAGGCCCCACCGCCGGTAAATTGCTTCGTCCCTCCGACGGTGTCCATCCCCACACCATCGTATTCGTACAGTGTGTCGGTTCCCGTTGCGCATCCTGCGCAGAGAAGGGCAAGGAGTATTGCTCCAAGATCTGCTGTATGTACACGGCAAAGCACGCAATGCTGGTGCGTGATAAGTATCCCGATACCGAGGTTTACGTATTCTATATTGATGTGCGTACTCCCGGTAAGAATTTCGATGAATTTTACCGCCGCGCCGTTGAGGAGTATGGCGTAAAATATATCAAGGGTATGGTTGGTAAGGTCTCGCCCGAGGGCGGAAAGCTTAAGGTGCAGGCTTCCGATCTTTTGAGCAACAAGCAACTGCATATCGATGCCGATCTGGTGGTGCTTGCCGCTGCGATCGAGCCCGATAAGTCGGCCCGTCCCTTGGCAACGATGCTGACAGCCAGCATGGATACCAATGATTTCTTCACCGAGGCACATCCCAAGCTCCGTCCCGTGGAAAGCCCCACGGCAGGCGTATTCCTCTCGGGTGCTTGCCAAGGTCCCAAGGATATTCCCGAAACCGTTTCTCAGGCAAGTGCCGCAGCCGCTAAGGTGATCGGACTGCTTGCCAAGGATAAGCTGATGGGGAATCCCTGTATTGCAAATCCCGACGAGTGGATGTGTAACGGATGCTCGTCCTGTGAGCGCGTTTGTCCTTACGGCGCGATCACTTATGCGGAAAAGGAATTCCGTATGCCCGACCGTACCACGGCGATCCGCCGCGTAGCACAGGTCAACCCCGCCGTATGTCAGGGTTGCGGTGCTTGTACGGTTGCTTGTCCTTCGGGAGCGATGGATCTGCGCGGCTTTGCGAACAGCCAAATCATTGCGGAGGTGGATGCAATATGCAAGTAAATGAACATAAGCCCTTGATCGTTGCATTCTGTTGCAACTGGTGCTCTTATGCGGGCGCCGATCTGGCAGGAAACAACCGCTTGAACTACCCTGCGGACGTAAAGATCGTTCGTGTTCCTTGCTCCTGCCGCGTCAACCCCATGTTTGTACTCCGCGCATTTCAGCGCGGTGCCGACGGTGTGATCCTGTGCGGATGCCACCCCGGCGACTGTCACTATACCTCGGGTAACTACTATACCCGCCGCCGTATGGCACTTCTGTTCTCGATGCTCGATTATCTCGGCATTGAGCGTGAGCGTACCCGTGTAGAATGGGTTTCCGCCGCAGAGGGTGCAAAATTTGCGGCAACCATGAATGATTTTGTTGCAAAAGTAACAGCACTTGGTGAAAACAAGAGATTGGAGGATCTGAGATGCAAAAAATAAGCCGTGACGTGTTGCTTGACAAAGCACTGGCTTTGTTGGAGAACAACACCGTATCCTGCGTTCTCGGTTGGAGAGCGGGCGAATTCGATTATGATATCACGCCCTCTGTTTTCGCCGATGCCGCCGATCTGAAAGCAAATTTCGTGTGGAACGATTTTTGCGGCGCAAACTTTTCCAAATATCTGGTGTCGAGAACGCGCAAATGCGAGGGCAAGATCCTTGTATTTCTGAAGCCTTGCGATACCTACAGCTTTAATCAGCTTCTCACCGAGCATCGCTTTGACCGTGAAAAGGTTTATGTGATCGGCGTTCCCTGTGAGGGCATGGCAGATATCAACCGTGTCAAGGCGATCACGGGTGACGGTATCTCCAAGATCGGCTTTGAAGCCGATGCGATGGTTGTGGAGACCTTGTATGAGGACGAACCCATCCGCGTATCTTACGAGGATGCGCTGTCCGAGCGTTGCCAAAACTGCAAGAGCCGCCGCCACGTGGCTTACGATGAGCTGTTGGGCGACGAGGGGGAGGTTGTGGATTCCAACCGCTTCGATGAGGTGGAAAAGCTGGAAAAAATGACTCCCGACGAGCGCTTTGCATTCTGGCAGAATGAGCTGTCCCGTTGCATCCGTTGCAACGCCTGCCGTGATGCTTGCCCCGCTTGCACCTGTGAGAACTGCGTGTTCGATAACCCCAAGTCTTCGTTGGAGAACAAGTCTCCCGCTAACAGCTTTGAGGAAAAGATGTTCCATATCATCCGCGCTTTCCACGTAGCGGGCAGATGCACCGACTGCGGCGAATGCTCCCGCGTTTGTCCCCAGAATATCCCGTTGCACTTGCTCAACCGTAAGTTTATCAAGGACATCAACGAGTTTTACGGCGATTACCAGGCAGGTGCCGAGGTTGGAAGCCGCGCACCGCTGGTTGACTATAAGCTGGATGACCTTGAAGCCGGCGAGGTTTTTGATAGGAGGGATCAGTGATGCTGAAATGTTCTGTTGAAAACATCAATGCCGTTTTTGCCAAGATATCCGAGGCAATGAAGGTCTACCTGCCCGTAGACCGCGGCGACGGAAAAGCCAAGTTTGAAGCGTGGGCAGAGGGCAAGGAATGGAGCACCGCTCTGAATACCGAGCGCAGTGCAAAGGATTTCTTCTTCCCGCAAACCGAGGATCTGATGGCGTTCAAGACCGAAGGAAAGAAGATCGAGGTGATCGATGTCCGCGAGGAAAAAGAGGATTTCGTGATCTTCGGTGTTCGCGCATGTGACGTTCGCAGCTTCGATATCCTTGACCGTGTATTCCTTGTGGATCCCGTTGATACATTCTATAAGATCCGCCGTGAGCATGCCGTGATCGTATCGTTGGCTTGCGCAAAGCCCGCAGAAACCTGTTTTTGCGGTGTGTTCGGAATTGATGCTACCGAGCCTGCAGGCGATGTGACCGCTTGGAAAACCGATGACGCGGTATATTTCAGAGCCAATACCGAAAAGGGAAGTGCGCTCATGGCTGCGATTGCAGAGCTTTGTGAGGAGTGCGGAACCGAGGCGGTGGACGCGCAAAAGGCAAAGACCAAGAAGATTCTGGATAAGCTTCCCCTGAAGGATCTTGATACCAAAAATTTTGGCGGCGGCAAGACCAAGGAGCTGTTCGATTCTCCCCTGTGGAAGAGCATGTCGGCAACCTGCCTTGGTTGCGGAACCTGCACCTTCGTTTGCCCCACCTGCCAGTGCTACGACATCAAGGACTTTAATACGGGCAACGGTGTGATCCGCTTCCGTTGCTGGGATTCCTGTATGTATTCGAACTTCACCAAGATGGCGCACGGAAACAACCGTCTTACCCAGACCGAGCGTTTCCGCCAGAGATTCATGCACAAGCTCGTATACTATCCCGGAAATAATGACGGTATCTTCGGATGCGTGGGATGCGGCAGATGCCTTGCAAAATGTCCCATTTCGATGAATATCGTGAAAGTAATGAAAACGATGGGAGGGAAGGACAATGACTAATACACCCGATACTCTGATTCCCAAGATCGGTGTCATTACCGATGTTCGCATTGATACTCCCGATATCAAGACCTTCCGCGTGGTTACCCCCGACGGAAAAAAGGCGTTTGATCATCGTCCGGGACAATGTGCAATGCTGTCGATCCCCGGTGTCGGTGAGGCAATGTTTTCGATCACCTCGTCGCCCACGAATACCGAATACATGGAGTTTTCCATCAAGAAGTGCGGTTGTGTGACCGATTGGCTGCACGCGGCAGAGGTTGGTCAGCAGATCACCATCAGAGGGCCTTACGGCAATCCGTTCCCCGTGGATGATGTGTTTGCAGGCAAAAATCTTCTGTTCATCGCGGGCGGTGTAGGACTTGCGCCCTTGCGCTCGGTGATCAACTACTGCCGTCATTACCGTGACCGTTACGGTGATATTGATATCGTTTACGGCTCGCGCAGTAAGGCAGATCTCTTGGATTACCAAGAGATTATCGAGGAATGGTCGAACGATGCAGGCGTGAAGGTGCATCTTACCATTGACAACGCACAGCCCGATTGGGACGGTCACGTTGGCTTTGTTCCCAATTATGTCAAGGAGCTTGGCTTTGATACCAACAAGACCGCGGTTCTTTGCGGTCCTCCCATCATGATCAAGTTCACGTTGGAGGGATTGATCGCGCTTGGCTTCGACAAAACGCAGGTGTACACCACCTTGGAGCTGAGAATGAAGTGCGGCGTTGGAAAATGCGGAAGATGTAACGTAGGCGCGAAGTACGTTTGCAAAGACGGCCCCGTGTTCAGATGCGACGAGCTGGAAGAGCTCCCGAGCGAATATTAAAGGAGAATACAGATGGAAAAGACGGTAAATATTTTTCTGTTCGGTAAAAAATATGAGGTTCCCGCAAATCTCACCATTATGGGTGCGATGGAATACGCGGGCTACCAGTTGGTAAGAGGATGCGGCTGCCGCAACGGATTTTGCGGTGCTTGCGCAACCATCTACCGTATCAAGGGTGACCGTGAGCTGAAGGCTTGCCTTGCTTGCCAGACCAAGGTTGAGGACAATATGTACATCGCAACCCTGCCTTTCTTCCCCTTGGTAAAACAGGTTTACGATATCGAGAAGATTCAGACCAACGAGGCTGTTATGATGCAGCTTTATCCCGAAATCTACGCTTGTATCGGCTGTAACGCTTGTACTAAGAGCTGTACGCAAGGACTCAACGTAATGCAGTACATCGCTTATGCTCAGCGCGGAGACTTCGAGAAGTGCGCCGAGGAGTCGTTTGACTGCGTGATGTGCGGCGTTTGCTCCTCCCGTTGCCCCGCAGGCATTTCGCATCCGCAGGTTGCTATGCTGGCTCGCCGTATCAACGGTAAGTATCTGGCTCCCGGCTGCGGACACCTGGAGGACCGTGTTCGTGAGATCAAGGACGGCAGCTTTAACGACCTGATCGAGGCACTGATGCAGAAGCCGATTGATGAGCTGAAAGAGCTCTACAACAACCGTGAGATCGAGAAATAAGGAGGGTGACGGATATGTATTCTGAGAATTTTCAAGCCTCTCTTGCCGCAGTAGAAGCGGCTCGTGAGAAGAATATCGCGCTGGAACCCGCGCGCATGACCGCAAAGCAGAAGGAAGATCTGCTGGCGGCATATCACCCCGACTATAAACAAGACGAGTTTGCAACCCTGCAGATCGGTCCCAACAAGGGAGATAAGGTTCCCGTTGAACTGGCGGCTTTGTTGCAGTCTCACAGCCGTATCACCAAGGACAGCGTGGATCTTTCCAAGCCCGACTATGACGTGGATGTGCTGATCATCGGTGGCGGCGGAGCAGGCTCCTCTGCGGCAATCGAGGCACACGAGGCAGGCGCGAACGTGATGATCGTGACCAAGCTTCGTATCGGCGATGCAAACACCATGATGGCAGAGGGCGGTATTCAGGCGGCAGATAAGCCCAACGACTCTCCTGCGATCCACTTCGTAGACGCATTCGGCGGCGGACACTTCGCAGCAAAGAGAGAACTGCTCTCCAAGCTGGTTTGCGATGCTCCCGAGGCAATTCAATGGCTGAGCAACCTCGGCGTTGAGTTCGATAAGGACGCAGACGGAACGATGGTAACCACCCACGGCGGCGGAACCTCCCGTAAGCGTATGCACGCGGCAAAGGACTATTCGGGTGCAGAGATCATGAGAACTCTGCGCGACGAGGTTCTGAACCGCAACATCCCTGTTGTTGACTTTACGGCGGCGATTGAATTGATCCTGGATGAAAACGGCAATGCCGCAGGTGCGGTGTTGATGAATATGGAGACCAAGGAATTGATGGTGGCACGCGCAAAGACCGTTATTATCGCAACGGGCGGCGCGGGACGTATGCACTACCAGGGCTTCCCGACCTCCAACCACTACGGCGCAACGGCAGACGGCTTGGTTCTGGGCTACCGCGTTGGTGCAAAGCTGTTGTACGCAGAAACTCTGCAATATCACCCCACAGGTGCGGCTTACCCCGAGCAGATCTTCGGCGCATTGGTTACCGAAAAGGTTCGTTCGCTCGGCGCAAAGCTGGTTAATGCAAACGGTGAAGTCTTCATGCATCCGCTGGAGACTCGTGACGTTTCTGCCGCTTCGATCATTCGTGAGTGCAGTGACCGCGCAAACGGCGTGGAGACCGGAAACGGACTTGGTGTATGGCTTGATACTCCCATGATCGAGAAGATCGGCGGAGAGGGAACCATTATGAAGAGAATTCCCGCAATGTGGAGAATGTTTGATAAGTACGGCATCGATATCCGCAAGGAGCCTATTCTCGTATATCCCACGCTCCACTATCAGAACGGTGGCTTGGATATCACGCCCGACGGCATGACTACCAACGTCAAGAATCTGTTTGTTGCAGGTGAGGCTGTTGGCGGTATCCACGGCAAGAACCGCTTGATGGGTAACTCGCTCCTCGATATCATCGTATTCGGACGTAGCGCGGGCATTCATGCGGCTGCTGCTGCAAAGAATACCGAGGTAGGTACTCTGACTCTTGACCATATTGATGCATTTGAGGCACAGATCCGTGAGGCAGGCATCGAGACCGATGCTGTATCTCCCAAGCTGCTCCCCAACTACACCAAGCAGAAAAATATTTAAGGGGGCTTTGTGAGATGTCTTTATTTGGAGGAGTAATCTCGATCAGCAATATTTCTACCTTGCTGTTCGTTGTGTTTGCTGTTTTGATGCTGGGCTACCTTTTGGGTAGAATCACGGTTAAGGGCGTTTCCTTGGGTGACGCAGGCGTATTTATCGTTGCACTTCTGGTGGGAGCGCTGTTCTTCCAGGTGAACAGCGGTATGTTGCTTTTTGATTTCTCGGCAAAAGCTTATGATTTTTCAAGCGGTCTGTCTTTGATTGAAAGCCTCGGCTTGGTGCTGTTCGTAACCTCTGTAGGCTTTATCGCAGGTCCGAAGTTCTTTGGAAACTTTAAGAGAAACTTTAAGTCTTACGTATTGCTTGGCTTGGTCGTTATCCTTGCAGGCGGTCTTGCCGCTGTAGGCTGTATCTACATGGGTGAGGTCGTTGGATACGGTGCAACCGATCAGCAGGATGGCTTTGTTGCAATGATCGTAGGTCTTCTGTCGGGTTCCTTGACGTCTACTCCCGCATTCTCCGCGGCAAAGGCTACCGTTGCGCCCGAGTTTGAGGGACTTGTATCCGTAGGTCACGGAATTGCTTACATCTTTGGCGTTATCGGCGTGGTTCTGTTTGTTCAGCTTGTGCCTAAGATGGCAAAGGCGAACATGGAAGAGGAGAGAGCAAAGCTGGTTGTAAAGGCAGAGGAGACCAAAAAATCGGCGGTTCGCAAATTGTTTGAGATCGATCACATGGGTATCGCGGCGTTTTCTTTTGCGGCAATCCTCGGTACGCTGATCGGTCAGATCAAGATCCCGTTGACTTCGGCAGGGCTTAGCGGAACTTGCTTCTCGCTGACTACAACGGGTGGCTGTCTCTTGGTCAGCCTCATCGTTGGACACTTCGGACATTTCGGCCCCGTTAACGTGATGCCTTCCACTTCAACGCTCAAGCTGTTCAGAGAGCTTGGCTTGGTGCTGTTCCTGGTGGGCGCGGGCATTCCCGGCGGTGCGGAATTTGTACAGAATTTTGACCCCATGTATTTCGTTTACGGCGTTGTGATGACCATCATTCCCATGATCATCGGCTTCCTGTTTGCAAAATACGTGCTCAAACTCAGCCTGCTTAACAATCTTGGCTCGATCACGGGCGGTATGACCAGTACCCCTGCATTGGGAACGCTGATCAACGTGTCGGGTACCGAGGACGTAGCGGCGGCTTATGCGGCAACCTATCCGATCGCACTGATCGCGGTGGTGTTGGTTTCGCAGTTCCTGATCATTTTGTTCTGATCAAATTGATATGATAGGGAAGAGGTCTGTTTTCAAAGCCATAGACTTTTGGAAACAGACCTCTTTGACCGATGGAAACTTTTTTGGAAAAGGGAAAAAAGTTTTCTAAAACAGATTGACAAAGTAGCAAAAAGGTGATATAATATATGGGTCTGCAAACGAGGATGGACGAAAAGGTCACCTTCGGCAGATACAATTCCATAACGAGGTGTGGCTCAGCTTGGTAGAGCGCTACGTTCGGGACGTAGAAGTCGCAAGTTCGAATCTTGTCACCTCGACCATATCGAGTGTTCATAACAGATTTCAGTTATGGACACTCGATATTTTTATGTCTGCATTTATATTTTGTTGTTTGGAGTAGCGTTTTGCTACTCTTTTTCTTTTAGATTGCGTTAGGTAGATATTCGATTGCCACGC
>JAFTKI010000072.1 GCA_017453335.1 Clostridia bacterium | reverse complement strand
CATGGAAAAGCTCAACAATTTGCGATTACGCACTATCTTTTTAGCCTTCCCCAGCGGGGAAGGTGGCACGAGCTTGCGAGTGACGGATGAGGAGGGACGGCTATGCTTTTTGTTTGCATAACCATTATTGGGTAAGTTACAGTCATAAAGGAACTATCAAATACAAACAGCATAACAAGGTACATCAAGGCTCTCCTCATCCGTCGGCTTACGCCGCCACCTTCTCCGCCGGAGAAGGCTTTCATAAATCAACCGCATGGACAGGCGCACTATTTGAAAAATACGCACAAATTTGTAGGGACCGGCGTCCAAACATTTGCGTAGCAAAGTTTGGACGCCGGTCCCTACAGGTTAAAGATATAGCTTTCCGTCCGCATGTCATCCTAAGCGGAGCCGAAGTTTTTGTTTTAACGAGGTACTACTCCGTTTTTCTGAATTTTCGGTTGACAGGCTACTGATTTTGTAGTATAATAAATCCAACAATTTTTGGAGGATACGGATGATGAAAAAATACCTGTTGCCCGAGGGCGGTCGCTTTTACAAAGCCAATTTGCATAGCCATTCCACCGTTTCGGACGGTGTATTTACGCCCGAGGAAGTCAAAAAGTATTATATGGATCGCGGATACTCGGTGTATGCCTATACCGATCACCATGTTATGGTTCCGCACCATGATCTGACCGATGAAACCTTTTTGGCACTGACGGGCTGTGAACTCACGGTACACGCCCCCGATGAGCTGTACAAAACCATCGGAAAGGTCTGCCACTTTAACATCATCGCGCTCGATCCTGATCACAACACGCAAGAGGTGTACTATCAAAATTCGTATGAGAGCAAAAACGAGGGGAAGTTTACCTACAACACTGCATTTCCGCCCGCCAAGCTGGAGTATACACCCGAAAATATCACCGCGATGATGACCACGGCACGTGAGAACGGATTTTTTGTGATCTACAACCATCCCACCTGGTCGAACGAGCATTATCCCGAGTATACCAATTACCACGGTATGCACGCAATGGAAATTTGTAACTATGGGTGTTTGATGGGTGGTTATGAGGATAACAACAGCCACATCTATGACGATATGCTCCGCGCGGGCGAGCGCATTTTCTGTGTTGCAGCAGACGATAACCACTGCTGTGGGGATATCAACGATCCCCAATTCGATGCATGCGGTGCGTTTACCATGATCAAAGCCGATCAGTTGGAGTATAAGACCATTACCGATGCGCTCTTGGCAGGTAATTTTTATGCTTCGCAGGGTCCCGAGATCCACGCGCTTTGGATGGAGGACGGAAAGATTCACCTTACCTGCTCCGATGCGAAAAAGATTTACATGAATACGGCGCGCCGCAAGGCAAGGCTTGTGCTGGCTCCCGAGGGTGAGAGCGTGAACGAGGCTGTTTTTGAGGTTGAGCCGCGTGATATTTATGTGCGCTTTACTGTGGTAGACCATACAGGAAAGCCCGCGCAGACCAACGCATATTTTACCGACGAATTGTTCAACGAGAATTGATAAAATGAAAAACGGTTCCTTCCCCGATTTTGGCGGAAGGAACCGTTTTTTTATCTGTTTTTTTCAAGCAATGCCAGAACACTCTTACGGTATGCCGCAAAGCTCGTATCATTCGGGCAGACCTGCAAAACGTAGTTGATCTTTCCCAAAAGTGCTTGCAAGTAAGCAACGGGGGATTGCGAGCTTCCGATTTGTTTTTGATGTTCGGTTACGCCAAATTTTGTGCAATAAAAAACGGCTTGGCGGATCTCGCGTTTGTACTTTGCGGAGATATTCGGTTTTTGATTGACAACGATCCCCGTAACGGTTTGTTGCTGTGAGTTGGTCTTCACAACCGTTTTGCGGCGATTGAGCGTAAAGCCGAGCTCCTTCAATCGGGCAGCAATGTATTCAATCACTTCCTCCTCGTCAAAGTCTCCCGAAAAAGACATATCATCGCAGTATCGAGTATACGCGATTTTTCGCTCGGCACACCATGCTCCCACGGCTTCGTCAAAATCGCGCATAATAATATTGGTGATGGCAGGGGATGATGGCGCACCTTGGGGAAGCGTGTCCCGATAATAGCACAGCATGGAAAGCAGGATGCGGTTGGACTCGGAGTAGCGATCTGCGGGAAATGCACGCTCTTTCACCGCAGAATACAGAATACTGTCAAAAAAATGTAGGATGTCCAGCTTGAGAAGCTTGGCTTTTCCTACGTGCGGCAAAGCGTTTTTCAAAATTCCCGATGCGGGACGGTATGCGGTTGCATACCGCGAGATCGGTTCGCGGGAGAGCAATTGCTCGGAGATCGCGCGTTGAATCTTTTTCAGAATTTCGTCGGGGATCGAAAGCGTACGATCGGTGCCGTCTTTTTTGGGAATTTTGATCAGACGATAATGCTTGTCCTGCGCGTTGCTGACCGCGTAAAGCGTTTTTGCGGGGATCCCGAGGTCGCGCGAGAGCGTTGATAACTCACGGTAAACGATCATAAGAACTCCTTTTTTGAACAATACTGATTGTATACGGAAAGGCGAAGGTGTAAAGTAGTGCGGCTATGCCGCACTCAGCGCAAATTTTTGCGCGACTTACTCCAAGACTTTTCGCTGAGCGACAGCGAATACGGGGAATTGCGGGTTACCGAGAGCGACTCGCTCACGGCTCGATAAAATCGAATAACGCTATTGTTCGAAGATTAGTATAGCATACTGCCAAGCCTTTTTCTAGGGGAAAAGCAAAATTTAATTTCATCTTGTTCAAGGCTTGGCGGTAAGTGTTTGTTGTAAAAAGAAAAAATTCCAACGCACGAAGTGCATATCACTCGCCGCAGGCGAATAGAGATGGCGCACCTGCTTTTTCGCAGGTGCGCCAAGGCATCCTCTTTTTTTGAAAGCGTCCTCAGTCCTCGATCTGATCGAAGGATTCGCGCGCGCGGAAGATCAGCGAGATGCACCAGATACCTGCCAACCCAACTACGGTGTAAATCACACGCGAGAGCAGAGAGGACTGTCCGCCGCACAGCCATGCCACGATGTCAAATTGGAACAGTCCGATGCTTCCCCAGTTCAAGGCGCCGATCACTGTCAGAATCAGCGCGATTCTATCCATAATCATGAGCCGTTACTCCTTTCCGCTCGGAAAATTGTCTGCTATCAAGCCGACGAAAAATTCTTCGTTTTGCTCCGGCTGGATATAGTATATCCGTTTTTTTGGTGGTTTATGCGATTCCCGTTTTTTGCTATGCCGAGCGCATTTTTGGCACACTTGACAGACAAACGCGGAACTCTGCGCAAAATCAATGATTATATCATTATTATTATAGTTTTTTTATAAAAAATTTATAAAAGTTTTGATTTTACTGTTGAATTTTTTGGAAAACTAGTGTATCATAATGGCAGTGTATCAATTTATCTTTTATTTTGAAAGGAGACGAAACGATGAAAAAACGCATCGTATCGCTAATGCTGATCGCGGCAATGCTGGTGGCGATCTTTCCGATTGGGGTAAGTGCCGCCTCGGAAACCGTTGACGGAATCACGTACACCGCTGTTTCTACGGCGTCTCAGTTGTACAGTGCGCTGTCGTCGGGCGGAAATATTCTTTTGAAAAATGATATTGCGTTGAATTCCTCTTTCTCCGGAACAGTTACGATCTATCCCGGAACCGTGCTCAACGGCAACGGCTACAGCCTGACCTATTCGGGCAGCCGTAGCTCTGCTTTGTTCAAATTTGCGGCGGGCAGCTCGGTTGGAAACGCAACGAGCTATATCAAAAACATCGGATTCGGTACCGGTTCGGTACCGATGGTTCTCACGGGAAGCACCTCGCTGTTTGCCGAGGCGTCCTCCGATACCTGTGAGATCATTTACCAAAATGTGACCTTTTACATAACGGGAAGCGGTCTGACGGGCAGTCAGGTAGGCGGTCTTTACTCCACGCTGACCGGTGTTGCCTCCTTCTACGGATGCACGATGAATATCAACCTGTCCTCTTCCGCAACGGGCAATCTGGTTGGCGGCTGGATCGGCGAGAACTACGGCGATCTGATCATGACGGGCTGTAAAACGCAGGGAACGGTCAGCGGCAACGGCATCTGCACGGGTGCTGTTATGGGCCAGGCAAACGGAAGCAACTCGCGCTTTACCAACTGCACCAACTACGCAACCGTTACGGGTCCCAACCACGTATCGGGTGTTGTGGGCAACGTTGGAACGGGTGCAAACTCCATGTATTTTACGTCCTGCATCAATTACGGCAGCATTACCTCTACCGGAACTGCTTACGACAGCATGGCGGGTTCTCTTTTGGGACGTGCGACCAACAAAGCGGATCAGGGCGGCAAGCGGTTGCGTGTGTTCTATGATTGCATCAACTACGGAACCATTACCTCAGGCTCTCGCGCGGGCGGTCTTGTGGGCAGCTCCCACGACTACGACACGGGCGGTCCGAGTGCAAACTACGCCTATTATACCTTTGAAAACTGTATCAACTACGGTACTGTAAGCGGCGGTCAGTATGCGGGCGGAATGATCGGAATCGCATCTCCCATTACCTACCGCGCTGAGATCACCGATTGCATCAACGTTGGAAAGATCACCTCCGAAAACGGCTATGCGGGCAACTTTGCGGGTATGCTGTGTAATGGTGTGATCACAGGCGGATACGCGGCAGGTGTGGTTACCACCAAGCTGGGAACCGATGTGCTGGTTCCGCACAATTCGGGCAATTACACGCTGCAGGCGGGTAGCTACAGCGGACAAAGCTGGGCAATCAGCGCGCCTGTTGTTTCCAATGTGACCTATGTCGGTCCGAGCGCAACGGTTGCTTCGGGAATTACCAAGGTGACGGGTGCCACGATGTCTGCGGCATTGAAGAATATGTCTTCTCTTTGCGGCGTTTCGTTTGTTGCGGCGGATTCCGATGATACCGAGTCTTACGTTGTTGGGGCAGAACCGATGCTTCGCGGGGTACAGCAGAGTGTGGCGGTTACCAACGGCCGCGCGGATCTTCGCTTTGTTGCCGGTGTCAACGCGCTGGACGCTTATCAGAAGATCGGCTTCCAAATGACGGTTCATACCGGCGAACAGACCGCCGAAACCACCAGAGAGACCGATACTGTTTATACTTCTTTGAATGCGGTTGCAAGCAATGGCACGATTTCTCAGGTAACCGCAAGTAGCTTGTCAAGTAAATATTTGGGAGCGATCACGCTTACGGGAATCCCGCTTTCCCAGGACGTGGTGATCGAGGTCACTCCGTACACGGTTGCAGACGATGGAACCAAGTTTGTTGGAAAAACGCGTGTGATCTCCTGCCTTGAAGGAATCTATCAGGTGGAGCCGATGGTGCTCAATGATGTCCTCTTGGAGGATTATGCAATCATTTACGCAAGCTCTGACACGATGAGCGAGGAGCTTTTGGCAAAGCGTATGTCGGATGAGATCGCCAAGCTGACAGGTATTTCGCTTCCCGTGCTTTCCGATGCGCAATCTTGCAGCAGAAGCGCAAAGCTCTTGATCGGTAAGGCAACCCCCGTTTCCGATACGGTGACGGGACGCACCATCCGCACGCAGGGGGAACCCCACGTGATCGTGATCTCGGGTACGAATACCTCCGAGCTTTCGGAATCGATTGAATATTTTATCGAGACCATTGAGGAGAAAATGACTGCAGGCAATAGCTCTTGGAAGTTTGCATCCTCGGTTACCGTTCCTGTAGATGATGAGTTGACCTTGATGGCGTACAACATGGGAGCAAAGGACAATGCCGATATCAAAAAGGCAGAATGGAATCTGATCGTGGATTATCTGCCCGATATCTGGACGTCGCAAGAGCCTTGGGCAGGATTCTTGGATGATTTCCTGAACGATTATGCGGTTCAGCCCGAGATCGACTTTGTAGCAAGCAGCGCAGACGATGACGTCATGGTCAGCGACGTAAACAACAAGTGCTTCACGGGCAACGGATATTACGGCGTTTTCTGGGGACTTCCCAGATGGGTGCCGGGCGACACCTCCAACGCAGGTAAGGCGTCTTACTCCGTGATCCTTTACGCAAAGGATCGCTTCACGCCCGACTTGACGCGTTCGGGTACCTTCTGGCTTTCCGAAACCGTTAATACTTCGGGTTCCATTGCGTCTGGCTCCAGTTTTCCGCGTTGCGCAACCTATCTGACCCTGACCGATAACAACACCGGGAAGACCTTTACCGTGGTGAACGTTCACTTGGACTTTGTGGCATCGGTACAAATTGCGCAGGTCAATATTCTTTTGCGCGAGCTGAAGTCCCGCGTGGGTGAGGATATGCCGATCTTTGTCACGGGCGACATGAACTCGGAGGCGCACTCCACTCCGATCGCACTGTATAAGAATAACGATTATATGGATATGACGGCGTTGGACGAGATTGCCGAGCGCGCGTACAGAGACGAGCGCAACATCGACTGGTTCTTTACCAACCATCCCGAAAAGATCGATGTTTCGTACTACAACTATTGCGGCGAGCAAACCTTCCTCAATAAGCTTTGGAACAGTTCCTTGGTGATGGGTATGCCCTCCGACCACCCTGCGATCTATACCGAATTCAAATTCAAATAACCGCGCACAAAAACTTACAGGCACCCCGATCGGGGTGCCTGTCTTGCGATTTTTCAAAGATTCCAAGCGAGAACGGCGAGTCGTTTTGCGTATTCGGGAAGGGAAGAGAGAATCGCGTACTCCTTGGGTGTATGAATAAAACCGCCAAGATTTCCCATTCCGTCAACCGTCGGCACACCGCTGTGTGAAACGTTTGCGGCATCGAAGCCGCCTGCGTTGGAACCCCCCTTTACTTCTTCAAAGCCGTTTTCTCGCCAGATCTCGTTCATTCTGCTCAGAAGATCGATGTTTCTGTCACAAAGCTCCATCGCGGGACGTACACGCGGTATCACCATTTTGCAGCTTCAGCCGGGAACGCGGATATCCGCGCAGATCTTCTCGGCGGTTTCGATAAATTCATCCAACTGACTTTGCTTGGAAAAACGCACGTTGGCAATGAATTTACATTCACCGGGAATGATGTTGTGCTTGGTTCCGCCGTTGACGGTGGTGCAACAACAGGTGAGCCCGTCCTTATCCTTGCACTTTTCAAGCTCGATGATCTATACGCCGCTTCCGGAATGGCGTTTGCGCCGTTGGTGGCACAGCCTGCCAGCCGCACGCGTTCGCATATTTGATAAAATATTCTCCAACCGTGTCAACCCCCTCTTTGCAGCTCCACGGACTTTCGATGTTGCAGATCTCTTCCCATATCTTCACATACTCGACATTCAGCTCGGCGGTGATTTGCATCAGCTTTTCTTTCATCATGCGCTCCGCCCCTCTTTTGTTCAATGTCTGTTTTGAATCGTGTAACTACTGTATTATACTATAAAAAAGGATAAAACAAGGCAAAAAACGTTTGAATTGTGTTTTTTTACATTTTCGGCAGAAGAGCTTACAAAAACTCGGCTCTCAAGCGAACAAAAAACAAAGCGAGTCGTCATAATAAACAAAAAAGCAAAACTTTATGCGCGTTTGTTGACAAAATTGACGTTTTAGTTTATAATTGTTAAAAAGATAAATGCGAAAAAACGAATGACTCTGTTTTACAGTTGATCAAAAGAAAGAGAGGAAAAAGATGAGCAAAAGAATCGTTTCACTGCTGTTGATTTTTGCAATGCTGATGACGGGTTTTTCCGTGACGGCAACTGCAGCAGCAGAAGAAGAACAAACCGTGAACGGTGTGAGATATACCGTTGTTAAAACCGATGCCGAGCTTGCCCAAGCCTTGAAGGCAAGCAAAAATGTGATGCTTGCAAATGATATTGAGCTGAGCACTGCAAATTTTCCGCAAGGAAAAGCGTTTGAGCTCAATCCGAGTATCATTATCGACGGAAACGGTTACACGCTGACCTATCCGAAGATGCGATCGACTTCTTTGTTTAACTTCAAAGCAGGCACCGGTGCGTTGGATGCTACCTTTGAGATCCGCAATATCAGCTTTGGAACCAAGGATGCCCCCATCGTGATTGCGGGCGCTGACGGCTTGTTTCAGTATACAACCGATCTCGGTAGCGAGCTGATTTTTGAGAACGTCAACTTCTATGTGGAAAAAAAGGCGGTCAACGCAAACAGCGGCGCGATCTTTGCAAAGCTTGGTACGGTTGCTCATTTCCGCGGCTGTACGCTGGATGTGGAAATGACCAACGTGATCGGCGGCAGTCTGCACGGCGGTTGGTTTGGCGAGATCATGACAGACGGTCGGGTGGAGATGGATAACTGCACCACCACCGGTAATATCAAGGGCCTTGTCGGCGCGGCAGGCTTTGTGGCGCAGAACACCGTGGGTAGCATTGCGTTCTACCATTGCAAAAACTTTGCAAATGTTACCGCTCGTGACTTTGTGGCAGGCTTTGTCGGTAATATGGGTACGGGTTGCGTGAACACCTACGCGGCAGACTGTATCAACTACGGCAGCATTACCTCCACGGGAACCACCTACGAGTCCTGTGCGGGTGGTATTTTCGGCCGCGTTTCGAACCGCGGAACCGTTTACAAATGGCGCTTGCACGTTCTCTACCGTTGCGCAAACTACGGAACGATCACCGCAGCCACGGTTGCGGGCGGTATCATGGGGCGCAACCATGATTACGACTACAACGGCAGAACCTTCATCACCGTCGGCGAATGTGAAAACCTCGGCGTTGTCAAGGGCGGCTCGTATGCGGGCGGCATCGTTGGTGTAGTGGCTCCCACGGTCTATGCGGCTGAACTGACCGATTGTGTGAATATCGGTGCTGTTATTTCCGCCAATGGCTATGCGGGCAACTTTGCAGGGCTTTTGTCGGTTGGCGCAAGCATTGACGGCGCTGATGTTCTCGATACCGTTGTGGAAGGCGGCTATGCAGCGGGTTTTGTAAGCGCTGTTTCGGGTAAAAGCGGTGCGATCGTGGGACAGAACTCGGGTACGTATAAGATCTCGGTAGGCCCATACACAGACACCACCTTGAACATCACTGCTCCCAACTGTTCGAACGTGACCTATTTCGGCACGCTTGCAACCGTTCCCAATGGCGTGACCAAAACCGAAAATCTGAATACCTTGCTGGCGGATCTCGGCGAGCGCCTTGGCACCGAAGTGATCGCGGCGGATGCTTCCGACAGGATGGCACAGGTTGTCTTGGCAACTCCCTCGTTGCGCGGTATTCAGCTGGACAACAGCGGAGAGAATGTGCTTTCCATCCGTCCTGTTGCGGGACTGTACGCAATGGACGCATATAAATCCGCAGGCTTTGAGGTGACCGTTACCAAAGCAGACGGTACCTCTGCCACCAAGACCTATTACGCGTCCGCTCTTTTCACCAAGATCAACGAAATGGTGGGCGGACAAAAGAAAACCGTAAAAGCCGATGAGATTGCGGCAAAGTATTTGTACACCGCAGAGATCACGGATATTCCCGCGAGCGGCCGCGTTACCGTGAAGGTAACTCCTTTTGCGGTCGGTCGGGACGGTACCAAGTACACGGGCAACACCAAGATGCTGGCTGTGAGGGACGGCAAGGTGACCAACGAAACGATGTCGCTCAACGGCGTATTGCTTGAAAATTTTGCAATCGTTTATAAGGCGACAAACAAGATGGCGGAACAGACGCTTGCAAAGCATCTTGCAAAGCGTATTGCAGAGCTGACCGGTGTCGATGTTCCCGTTATGATGGAAAGGATCGCGCACAACCGCGCGTATACGATCAATATCGGTACGATAAGCACACTAGGTACTGTTCCCGCGGGACGCAACATCTCCACCGTCTCGGATGGCGTATCGATCGCGATCACAGGTGACAACACCGCACAGCTTGGAGAGGCTGTTCAGCATTTTATCAACCTTTTGGAAGAAAAGGTGAACTCAAGCGATCATGCGTTTTACATTACCGAGCCCATTCAAGCACCCGCTAAGACCACATATAGCATTATGTCCTTCAATATGGGCGCTGCCGACGATAGCAATATCAAGGCAGCAGAGTGGGATCTCTTGGTGGAATATCTCCCCGATATTTTCACAGCTCAAGAGCCTTGGGCGGGCTTCTTGGATGACTTCTGTAACAATTTTGCCGTTCGTCCCTCCACGAAGTTCAAGGCAAGCTCTGCCGACGATGACGTGATGGAGAGCGACGTGAACAACAAGGCATTCACGGGTAAAGATTATTACGGAATCTACTGGGGTATGCCGCGTTGGGAGCCGGGCGGACCGAATGAAAACCAAGGTAAGGCTTCTTATTCCGTAGTCTTCTACGCAAAGGATCGCTTCACCGTAAACGAAGCAAAATCGGGAACATTCATGTTCTCCGAAACTCCCGATGTGATCGGCTCGAAGCTCAGCAAATCCAGCATGCCGCGTTGCGCAACTTATGTCACGTTGACCGACGTGAACACGGGCAAGGAATTTGTTGTGGTAAACGTACATCTTGACCACGTAAACGGACAGGTTGAGCAGGCAACCATTCTGGTTGAGGAGCTGATCAAGCGTGTTGGAAAGGATACGCCCATGCTGATCACGGGTGACATGAACTCGAAGCTGGACTCCGCGGCAATTCAGCACATGCTGACCAATCCCACGATGCCGCTGTACTCCTTCGATTATCTCTCTACCGAAACCTATTGGAGCGATCACACATCGTTTGGATTGATCGACTGGATCTTTACCAATACCCCCGAAAAGGTTGACGTAAGCTATTACAGATTCTGCAACGATTTTAATATGTTCTACGGCAGATGGACGGGCAATAAGCTGCAGATGTATATGCCCTCCGACCACCCCGCAATCTATTGCGAATTCAGCTTCCGCTGATTGCGAAAAAATAACATTGTATCAAAAAGAACGGAATCTCCTCGGGGATTCCGTTCTTTGATATTAATGCCTTTAGGCAGTTGAGCGCAAAGTGCGAAACAGAGAACCACCCGCCGTGCGGGTGGGCAACAAATGTTACCCCCTTGTTTGATTTGAGAAGGAGATGTGATGTAAGGCTTCCCCTTGAGGGGAAGCTGTCACCGCAAGGTGACTGATGAGGTGTAGCCGTTGAAAACGGCGTTATTCTTAGGCGAATTTTTTAAAACGGATGCGATGCATCCTACACCTCATCCGCCTCGTTCCTCGGCACCTGTCTCGCTACGGCTCGGTCACGCTCGGGTTCTGACAGCCCACAGGGTTGTCATTCATTCCCCTCGCGCCGCTTCGCTACCTCAAGGAGAAGGCTTTCGTTGTAAACCGCTTTTGTATCACAAAAGCCAGCGGCTTGAGCCGCTGGCCAGTAGTATTGGGCTTTTAGCCCTTGTGCATACCACCCGTTTGACGGATGGTTATGATTCGGTTTTATCGTTACTGCCTCACCCTTCAAGCTGTCTGCCCAAGAATCCTGCGGCGGTGATGACCAGCTTTTGCTCGACCTCACCTGTGGGAGCATCGCGCGGCGGCTCGGCGTCGCGCTCGGAGACCGATGCCACACAGCCGATGATATCGCCCTCGCTGATGATGGGCATGGCACAGCGAACGGTGTGGTTGCCGCCGTCGGAAAGGACGGGGATCGGCTCGGAGTCCTCTCTTCTGACATACAGCGAACGCCCTTCAATAATCTTTTCAAGCTCCTCGGAAAGAGCCTTGTCGGTGTATTCCTTTCTCGGAACACCCGCGCAGGCAATCACGGCATCGCGGTCGCAGATCACCACCGCAAGGGAAGAGGTCTTGTAAAGCGTTTCGGCGTACTGTGCGGCAAAGGCGGCAAGCTCACCGATTGGTGAATATTTTTTGAAAATGACCTCACCCTCGCGGTCGGTATAAATTTCCAGCGGATCGCCCTCGCGGATACGCATGGTTCTTCTGATTTCTTTGGGAATGACGACACGCCCAAGGTCATCGATTCGTCTAACAATTCCTGTGGCTTTCATTTGTATAAATCTCCTTTGTATTATCGGCTCTGCGCTGGCGCAGAGCAGCGTGAAAGAACCTATACGATAGATAACGCAGATCTATACTTTCACGCCTAATCTCATTTGTTTTGCAAATTTGTATCTTTATTATCTGCAAAACAAGGGAATTTATACTATGTATTTAATTTTTCAATTTAACTTGGATAATGTAACTATTGTACGAAAAAATATCATTAAGGGCTGATCAATCTGATTTTAAGATACGGAATCGAAAATCTGGAGATCATACAGTAAAGGCGGGGTGATGTCACCTTGCCTTTTTGTTATTCTGTGTATCGTCTCGCAAAAGTTGCTGAACGCCCACATGGTATCGGATTCTCTAAGAAACTGTTTTTTGCTTTTCGATTGTGTGAAAGGGGCGCTGATGCGCTCTTTTTTTGCGATATTTACACTTTGTTTTTTTGTACCTATTGATTTTGAAAAGAAAATAGTATATAATAATATTGATAAAATGGTGAGGTATGCCCTCACCCGGAAAGGACGGATCTTTCATATGAATCGTGTATCCAAGCATAATTATTATTTAGACATAGCACAAACCGTGGCAGAGCGCTCTACTTGCCTGCGCAAGATGTTCGGTGCCATTATCGTGAAGAACGACTCGATCGTTTCCACAGGCTACAACGGCGCTCCCAGAGGCCGCAAAAACTGCTCCGATCTGGGCGTTTGTATGCGCGACAAGCTGAATATTCCGCGCGGTGAGCGGTACGAGCTGTGCCGTTCGGTTCATGCCGAGGCAAATGCAATCATCGCGGCTTCGCGTGATCAGATGCTGGGCGCTACCTTGTATATGTCTTGCCTGGATTCGAAAACGGGCGAGCTGGTCCCCGGCACGACCTGTTGCATGATGTGCAAGCGGCAGGTGATCAATGCGGGTATTACACAGGTAGTGGTGCGCGACACGGAGACCGACTACCGTATCATCAACGTCAGCGATTGGATCGAGGATGACGATTCGCTGTCGGGCGTTTTCGGATATTGAGAGAGGAACATGAGAATGAAAAAAAGGGTTGTTTGTTTGCTGTCGCTTCTGCTGACGGCGGTACTGTTGCTTTCGTCCTGCTCGTCGGTCACGGTGATGGACGCGAAGGACGGATTGTACGTCAATCCCGATACAGGTGTGTCCTACCGCGCCGCTCCCGCCAATTATGAATCGAAGTCGGTCAACAAATCGAAGCTGATCGCGTGCCTTGCAAACGAGGATATGGAGGAGAACTACCTCTATGCCATCGACGGCGTGGATACGAATCGTTTTTTGACGACCATTTACAACGATGTTTTTTACGCAGACGGGATCGAGCTTCCCACGCTTCGCTCAATGAATGCAACCCGCGTTCTGTTTACGCAGACCAAGGTGCTGACCGCATCTTTGGTGCAGATCGATGATGACGCGGTGCTGTCCAATCTTACAACCGCTTATGAGGGTATGAGCTTTGATTCGGATTTGATGATCTTTGAGGACGACTGTGTGCGTTCGCTGGATTTTCGCTTGAAATTTGAATCGGAGGACTACCCCTCGCTGTATTACACGCTGGATTATCACAGCTACAGCAAGGAGATCACGCTTTGGGAGCCGATCGACAGCATTGACAGCTTTGAGATCCTGTATCCCGGCGTGGAGGTCACCACGGCAGAGGAGAACGGATATCTGTATGCGGTCTACCATTTCGGAACCGATTTTCTGTACGATCACGTAACGGGACTTTGCTATCCGCTGTGGGATGTTTTGACCGAGTATCACGATGATCTGTCCGACGGTACCACAACCTGATATGGCTATGACTTTAACTGAAGGCGTGACCTGTGAGCGCGAGCTGGAAAAGACCAACGGAAAGGCAGCAGCTCCGCGTCTTGTATGCTTTGTTTGTACGGGGAACACCTGCCGTTCTCCGATGGCGGCGGCTGTGACCAATGCGCTGGCGGAAAAAGAGAAAAGCGGCTATGCTCCGCTGATTGCCGACGCGATGACACCTCGCGTGCTTGCGTTCAGCCGCGGACTTTATGCCGAGGACGGCGCACCGATCTCAGCCAATGCGGTGGAAGCGCTGGAGCGTTCCGGGATCGTGCCTGTTCGGGATGCCGATTATCATGCGCATACGGCAAGAACGATCGACGAGGAGGATGTCCGCGCGGCGGATCTTCTGGTCGCGGTCAGCGGTTCACACGCCACTGAGCTTTTGATGCGTTTTCCTTGGGCGGCGAGCAAGATTACCTGCCTCCCCAAAGCCATCACCGATCCGTGGGGCGGAAATCTTGGGGTTTATGAAGCGTGTCTTGCCGAGATCACGGAATGTGTCAGGTCGATGTTTTTCGCAAAGGAGAGTTAACATGAGCTTGGTTCAGCAGGCACATAGACTTTTGAGAGAGCATCTTGCGGCGGTGGCAGAGCTGGAACGCAGTATTTTTGCCGAGCCGTGGAGCGAGAGCGCGCTGGAGCTGCTGTTGACCGACAGCGCTTATGGCGTAGTTTGCTTGCAGGACGGCAAGGCGGTGGCTTACGGCGGTATGATGATCGCCGTAGACGAGGGACAGATCACCAATATCGCTGTGCGCGCCGATTGTCGGCGTCAAGGCTTGGGACGTGCGGTATTGCTGGCTTTGGAAAGCGAGGCAAGGGCGCGCGGACTTGAGCAGATATCTCTTGAGGCGCGTGTCTCCAACACGGCGGCAATTGCGCTGTATGAATCGGTTGGATTTCAGACCGAGGGACGAAGACGCAACTTTTACCGCCACCCCACCGAGGATGCGCTTGTAATGATCAAGCGGCTTTGAGTTTTGAATTTTTGGAAAGAGACGAAAGACTATGTATATTTTAGGAATGGAAAGCTCCTGTGACGAGACCTCTGCCGCCGTTGTGGAAATGGGGGAGAGGACTCGCAGGATCTGCTCCAACATCGTAGCATCGCAGATCGAAACACATCGCCTGTACGGCGGAGTGGTTCCCGAAATTGCCAGCCGAGCGCATATCGAGGCAGTGTCGGGCATCGTTTACGAGGCGTTGGAAACGGCGGGAATCGGCGTTAAGGATCTGGGGGCTGTGGCTGTCACGGCGTTTCCCGGATTGATCGGCGCCTTGCTGGTTGGAGTCAATTTCGCCAAATCTCTGGCGTATTCCAAGCAACTGCCTTTGGTGGCAGTGAATCATATTCACGGACACGTTGCGGCGGCATATCTGTCGCATCCCGAGCTGGAGCCTCCCTTTTTGGCACTGGTGGTGTCGGGAGGACATACCTCGCTCTACCGTGTCAGCAGTTACACTGATTTTGAAGAGATCGGCGGCACGCGTGACGATGCCGCAGGCGAGGCGTTTGATAAGATCGGACGTGTGATCGGTCTTCCGTATCCCGGCGGCGCGGCAATCGACCGTTTGGCTTATGAGGGCGATCCGCGCGCGATCGTGTTTCCGTCTCCCGCCTTGGGAGGCGACACGCTGGATCTGTCGTTCAGCGGAATCAAGACCGCCGCACTCAACTATCTGAACAGCATGGAGCAAAAGGGAGAGCCGATCAACCGCGCCGATGTTGCGGCATCCTATACATATCAGGTGGTTCGTGCGATCACCAAGAAGGCGGAGATGGCATTGGAGCGGACAGGCTTGACCACGTTGGTGCTGGCAGGCGGTGTTGCGGCGAACTCGCATCTTCGCGCGGCGTTGGAAGAAATGTGCCGCAAAAAGGGCGTTGCGCTGGCAATGCCCGACCGTTCCTTGTGCGGCGACAACGGTGCAATGATCGCGGCGGCGGGCTACTTCCAATACAGGATCGGCAACCTTGCCGACACCTCGCTCAACGCGTCTGCAAACGATGACGGAAACTGAGTGGGGAAAACGCTTGTCAAGCCCTTTTTGCAAAATAATCGAATTTCGTCGAAATATACGAATTATTTTAGAAAGCTACAAATTTTTGGCTTTTTGGCTTTTCCACAATACTTTTCCACAGGCTGTGCAAAACTCTCGGCTTTTTGTGTAAAAACAGTGAATATTATACGGTCAACCCCTCCAAAAGCATGATTTTGCTTGACTTTTTGTGGATAACCCTGTGTAGTTTGTTGAAAAATTACCCACTTGGGCCGATGTGGAAAACTAAAACTCGCCTTCCAAAATGTGGGAAACTCAAAAAAATTTTTTCGTCAATTATAACAAATCGTATGGCAGCAAACGGCATAAACGGCTCCTTTTCGGGCGCGACGCATGACCGTGCTGCCGATTGAAAGGATCGTTTCTATGAGCTTTGAACAGCACAGCAATTATGAGCGCACAAACGTCTCTCAGGCGGTGATCCGCCGTTTGCCTCGGTACTTCCGTTATTTGCGGGAGCTGATCCGACAGGGAAAAATGCGCATCAGCTCGGGAGAGCTTTCAAAAATGATGAATGTGACCGCATCGCAGATCCGACAGGATCTGAACTGCTTTGGCGGCTTTGGTCAGCAGGGCTACGGCTACAACGTCAACTATCTGTATGCCCGTATTTGCGAGCTGTTGGGCGTTGGCGCGGGGATTCGCGCGATCATCATCGGAGCGGGTGACCTGGGGCGCGCCTTGGTGCGTTCGCCCATGTTTGAAAAGCGCGGTGTGGATATCGTGGCAATGTTCGATATCAGCGTGAATCTGATCGGAAAAGAGGTTGGGGGTGTGAAGATCCGCAACATGAGCGAGCTGGAGCGCTTTTGCCGAGAGGTTCCCGTGGACATGGCGGTGCTGACTCTGCCAAAGGAGAGCGTGAACGAGGTTGCCGACGCGCTGGTGAATTACGGTGTTCGCGGCTTGTGGAATTTTACCGCCAAGGAGCTGAGCTTTGACGGGCATCCCGAGGTGATCGTGGAGAATGTCCACTTGGGAGATTCCTTGATGATCCTCAATTACAAGCTTTGCACACCTGCCGAGGACGAGAAAAAATAAGAAGGAAGACATATATGAAATTGAACTTTTTGCAAGACGTATTGGTATTGCCTGCCTCGGTGCTGTCGCATACCGATGCCGATGCCGCGGCACTGCGCGTTTTGCTGTGGCTTGCGTCCGATCTGTCACTGGCAGATAAGACCGCACAGCTTGCCAAGCTTGCCGATTGCAGTGCGAAGGAAGCCGAGGCAGCGATTGCCTTTTGGTGCGACAAGGGAGTGCTATGTGCCGATGGCAAGGCGATTCCCGTGATGGCACAGCCTGCACAAACTTCGCCTGCCGCACCTGCGAAGAAAAAGCCGATGAAGCGTGCCGACGAGCTTCCCAATTATACCTCCACCGAGCTTGCCGAGCTGCTCGAAAAGCGCGAATCGGTACGGATGCTGATCGATGAAGCACAGCAGATCTTGGGAAAGATCTTCAACATGAGCGAAGTGAATATCATGGTTGGCATGCTGGACTACCTCGGTATGAGCGAGGAATGTATCCTGCTTTTGCTGGCGCATTGCAAGCGGATCGGGAAGGTCAATCTTCGTGCCATTGAAAAATACGCGTATCCGCTGGTGGAGCGCGGGATCACCACCTCGGACCTCTTGGAGGAGGAGCTTCGCACCGTGGAAGCGTTGCGCAGCTTTGAAGGACAGGTTCGTTCGATGTTTGGCATGAAGAGCCGTGCTTTGACCTCGCGCGAGGACAAGATGCTGCGTGCGTGGGTGAGCTTTGGATATGATATTGAGATCGTCCGCCGAGCCTACGAGTTGACGGTACAGGCAACGGGAGATGCTTCCTTGCCTTATGCCAACTCGATTCTGGAGCGTTGGAACTCGGAGGGGCTGAAGAGTGCCGAAGAGATCGATGCCGCCATTGCCGCCGATGCCGAGAAGCGGAGCGGGCAAAAGGGACGGAAAACAACGGGCTCGTCCGGCGAGAGCGTTCTCGGAAACAGCTTTGACACCGACGACTACTTTGAGGCGGCGCTCAAGCGCAGCTTCCGCGAGACCGGCGCCGACGAGGTAACGGGATCCTCCAAGTCATAAAGGAGAAGGATATGGGATATAACAAAGATACATACAAGCGTATTCGCGCCGAATATGAAACAAAGCCGTTCGAGGCCCGTGCAGAGGCAGATGCGCGCCGCGCGGAGCTTTATGCCGCGATTCCCGAGCTGAGAGAGCTGGACGCACGGCTTTCCACCTTTGGTTTGCGGATCATGGAGGCGGCACTGAAGGGCGGCAACACCGACGCCGAGATCGCGGCATTGCGCGAGGAAAACGAGCGTATCTGTGCGGTTCGCGGAGAGCTGTTGCGCAAAAACGGATTCCCGACCGACTACAGCGAACCGAAATACGAGTGTCCGAAGTGCGAGGATTCGGGCTTTGTGGGCATTCGGATGTGCGAGTGTATGCGCCGCCGCTTGACCGAGGCGGGTATGGAGGCATCGGGACTTTCGGGACTTTTGCGCAAGCAGTCCTTTGAGAATTTTTCGCTGAACTATTACCGTGGGAAGCCGCAGGAATATGAGATCATGTCGCGCAACTATCACACGGTGCGCCGCTTCGCGGAGAGCTTTTCGATGGAGGAGGGCAAGCCTGCGCCACAAAGCTTGTTGTTCCTTGGCGGAACGGGACTTGGAAAAACGCATCTTTCCACGGCTGTGGCGCGTACCGTTATTTCACGCGGCTACGACGTGTTTTATAACAGCGCGGTGGGAATGATCTCGGATTTTGAGTGCCGCCGCTTCGGAAACGGTCTGGCACAGGGTGACGGAGACGACACGGCGCGCTACACCGAGTGCGATCTGCTGATCATTGATGACCTTGGAACCGAGGTGGTCAATCAGTTTACGCTGTCCTGTCTCTATCATGTGCTGAACACGCGCCTCAATCTTTCCAAGCCTACTCTGATCAGCACCAATCTGACCTCGGGGGATTTGAGAAAGACCTACAGCGACCGCATCACCAGCCGACTTTTGGGCGAGTATCTGCTCATTCCGTTCTATGGAATCGATGTGCGCAAGCAAAAAACGCAAGACTGAAACGAAAGGCGTTCCGATGACCGAACAAACTATCAAAAAGAACAATATTTTACCACAGGAAGAGGTTGAGGCACAGGCGGCTTTCGTGGAGCGGATCCGTGAGGAAAACGACTGCTATGCCGCCGAAAATGCTTCCCGTCGTAAGGCGTTCGTGCTGACCTTTGGCTGTCAGCAAAATGAAGCGGACAGCGAAAAGCTGTCGGGCATGGCGAAATCAATGGGGTATGAGCTGTGTTCTGCCCCCGAGCAAGCCGATCTGATCCTTGTGAACACCTGTGCCATTCGGGAGCATGCCGAACTCAAGGCACTCTCGATCGTGGGACAGTATAAGCACCTGAAGGCAAAGAACCCCGCGCTTCTGATCGGTGTTTGCGGCTGTATGGTCACGCAGGAGCATCGCCGCGAGGAGATCAAGCGCCGATATCCGTATGTGGATTTCACGCTGGGAACCTCGTCCTTGCACCGACTTCCACAGCTGATCTATGAAAAAAAGACTCGCGGAAAGCGGTTGTTTTGCCCCGAGGAGAGTGAATACCTTGTGGCAGAGGGCTTGCCGATCCACCGCGAGAGCGATTACCGCGCTTGGGTGTCGATCATGTACGGCTGTAACAACTTCTGTTCCTATTGCATCGTCCCCTATGTGCGCGGACGCGAGCGAAGCCGCGAGATGCACGAGGTGGTACGTGAGGTTCGGGAGCTGGTAGACAAGGGGTACCGCGATATCACGCTTTTGGGACAGAACGTCAACTCCTACGGCAAGGACAGCGGATATCCTTACGATTTTGCCGATCTGCTTGCCGAATTGGACAAGCTGGATGGGGATTTTTTGCTCCGCTTTATGACCAGCCACCCGAAGGATGCAGACGTGAAGCTGATTGACGTGATGGCGAATTCGCGCCACATCGCGCGTCAGTTCCACCTTCCCATGCAATCGGGAAGCGACAGGATCCTGTCGGCAATGAACCGTCATTATGATACGGCTCGTTATTTGGGAATTGTGGACTATATGCGGAAGAAAATGCCCGATGTCACGATCACGTCGGATATTATTGTGGGATTCCCGGGTGAGACCGAGGAGGATTTTGAAGCCACGCTTGCCATGCTCGAAAACGTGCGCTTCGATATGCTGTATTCGTTCATCTATTCGCCCAGAAAGGGGACTCCCGCGGCGAAAATGGAGCAGGTACCCGATGCCGTCAAGAGTGCGCGCTTTGAGCGACTTCTTGCTGTGCAGAACCGCATTGCCACCGAGAAAAATCAGCCCTTGGTTGGAAAAACAGTACGCGTTTTGTGTGACGGAGTCAGCAAAAACAACGCATCTCTCTTTGCGGGACGCAACGAGGGCAACAAGATCGTCTTTTTCGAGGGAGTTGCCGAGGATACGGGAAAATTTGTGAATATACGGATCGAACGCGCCGATGCTTTTGCGCTGTACGGTCATAAAATTGAAAACTAAAAGAAACAGAGGAAACCAAAATGGAAATTTTTGAGCTTGCCGCAGAGCTGGGCAATAAATTGAAGGAGGACGAGCGCCTGAAAAAGCTGGAGAGCGCACGTCTGGCTTATGAAACAAGTGCCGAATTGCAATCGCTGATGAGTGAATATGAAACCCAGCAACAGGTATTGCAGGCAGAGGTAGGAAAGGCAGAGGACCGAGATATGCTGTTGGTGGAAACGGTGCAGGACCGCATCAACGAGCTGTACAAGCAGATCATGACGCACCCCGTGTTTGTGGCTCTCAACGAGGCGCAGGCGGCGGTGAACGAATTGATGAATGCAGTCAACAGCACTATTACAATGCAGATCACGGGAGAGGAGCCCTCGGGTTGTACGCACAACTGCTCGACCTGCGGCGGATGCCACTGATCCTCCCGAATGTCAACCGCAATTTTGACCAAATACGTTAAGAACGAATCAATGAAAGAGGTATGCTTGCCATGACGCCCATGATGGAGCAATATTTACAGATCAAGGAACAGTATAAGGATCATTTCCTGTTTTACCGTCTCGGGGATTTCTACGAGATGTTCTTTGACGATGCCGTGCTTGCCTCCCGTGAGCTGGAGCTGACGCTGACGGGCAGAGACTGTGGAGAACCCGAGCGCGCGCCGATGTGCGGTGTGCCGTTTCACTCCTCGGAGGGCTATATCGGCAAGCTGATCGAAAAGGGCTACAAGGTTGCCATCTGCGAGCAGGTGGAGGATCCCGCCCTTGCAAAGGGACTGGTCAAGCGCGAGGTCGTGCGAGTGATCACACCGGGTACGCTGATCGAGTCGGGCTTCCTTTCCGAGCAGAGAAACAACTATCTGTGCGCTCTTTATATGGGCGAGTTTGAGTTTGGTCTTTGCTTTGCCGATATTTCCACCGCCGAGGTCTGTGCCACGGTGCTGGACGGCAACAATATGGAAGCACGCCTGAAAAGCGAGCTTGGCACCTACGCGCCGCGTGAGATCGTTTGCAATCTCAAGGCGGCAAATATGGGCGAGGTGGGCGAGTTTATCGCGGGACATGACACGATCATGCTCACCGACGGACAGAGCGCAAGATTTGAGTACGCCGCCGCAAAGGAGCTGGTGGCACAGCAGTTCGGGGACAGCATCCGTCCCGAGATTCTCTCCGATAAACCGTTGGTGATGGCGGTGGGAGCCATCCTTTCGTACATCATCGATACCAAAAAAAGTGAAATTTCTTACATGAAGGAGCTGAGTGTTTATTCGGACGGTCAGTATCTGGAAATGGATATCAATACGCGCCGCAATCTGGAGCTTACCGAGTCGATGCGCACCAAGGAAAAGAAGGGCTCGCTTTTGTGGGTATTGGATAAGACCAAGACCGCATCGGGCGCGCGCTTGTTGCGCAAATGGGTAGAGCATCCGTTGCTCAGTCCCTCGCAGATCATTGCACGACAGGGAGCCGTGGAGGAGCTTTGCGGCAGCTATATGCTGCGTGAGCAGCTTGCGGAGAGCCTTTCGGGAGTGCTTGATCTGGAGCGCTTGGTCACCCGTATCGTTTACGGAAGCGCAAACGGCAAGGATCTGCGTGCGGTGAGCAATACCGCGGCACTGTTGCCCGAGATCCGTGAGCTTTTGTCTCAATGTCAAAGCGGTGAGCTGCGCCGCATCTGTCGGGAGCTTGATCCGCTTGGTGACGTGTACAATACGGTCAACGCCGCGATCTGCGAGGATCCGCCCTTTTCGATCCGCGATGGCGGGATCATTGCCGAGGGCTACAATAAGGATGTGGACTATCTGCGTTCGGTGATGAAGGACGGCAAAGGGTGGCTGGAAAAGCTGACCGAGGAGGAACGCGAAAAAACGGGAATCAAAACTCTGAAGATCCATTATAACAAGGTGTTCGGTTATTACATCGAGGTCACCAAATCGCTGATTGGTATGGTACCCGATCGCTATATCCGCAAGCAAACGCTTTCCAACTGCGAGCGCTATTTCACCGAGGAGCTCAAGGATCTGGAAAACACCATTCTGGGGGCTGCCGATAAGATTTGCGCCCTGGAACACGAGCTTTTCCAAGAGATCCGCAACTATGTTTCCGAGCAGAGCGCACGAATCCAAAAAACGGCGGCGTTGCTTGCCGAGCTGGATGCCTATCTGTCGCTTGCAACGGTAGCCTCCAAAAACAACTACGTTCGCCCCGAGATCGATCAGGGCGACACGATCGATATCGTTGACGGAAGACACCCTGTGGTGGAGAAATTCGTGAAGGACAGTTATTTTGTTCCAAACGATGTACATCTCAACACCACCGATCAGCGCTTGATGCTGATCACAGGCCCTAATATGGCAGGTAAATCTACCTATATGCGTCAGGTTGCCCTGATCACCGTTATGGCACAGATCGGTTCGTTCGTGCCTGCCAAGGAGGCGCGTGTGGGAATCGTGGACAAGCTGTTCACGCGTGTGGGAGCGTCCGATGATCTTGCATCGGGACAGTCCACCTTTATGCTGGAGATGAACGAGGTCTCGTATATTCTCAAAAATGCCACGCGCCGCAGTCTGATCATCTATGACGAGGTTGGCAGAGGAACCTCGACCTTTGACGGCATGAGCATCGCCCGCGCCATCGTGGAATATACCTCGGGGCGGAAGATCGGTGCCAAGACTCTGTTCGCAACCCACTACCACGAATTGACCTCTATGGAGGAGGAATTCGAGGGCGTGGTCAATTATAACATTGCCGCCAAGAAGCGCGGCGACAGCATCACCTTCCTGCGCAAGATCGTGCGCGGCTCCACCGACGACAGCTACGGCATCGAGGTGGCAAAGCTGGCAGGACTTCCCAATGAGGTCATCAAGCGCGCCCGTGAGGTGCTGGCATCGGTGGAAGCGACCTCGCGTGCCATTTCGGACGGTACGGAGGGCGGCATCGGAACCAAGAAAAAGACCGTGGAGAAGGACGATTCGCTGATCTCGTTTGACGATTGCATCAACGATCAGGTGATCGCGGAGCTGAAGGGCGTAGATCTGAACACGCTCTCGCCGTTTGAGTGTATGTCCTTCCTGTTCGATCTGAAAAAACGCTTGCAATAATTCCCGCGCAGGAACAGACCTGCTGGACGGGAAGAAAGGAGACGCTATGGGCAAGATCAATATATTACCCTTTGCCGTGGCAAACCTGATCGCGGCGGGAGAGGTCGTTGACCGACCTGCTTCGGTGATCAAGGAGCTGATGGAGAATGCCATTGACGCGGGTGCTACGCGCGTTACGGTGGAAATTCAGAACGGCGGTGTGACCTTTATGCGTGTGACCGACAATGGTTGCGGCATGGAGCCCGACGAATTGCCTGTGGCGTTGCACCGTCACGCAACCAGTAAGATCAAAACCGCCGAGGATCTGGACGGAATTCTGACGCTGGGCTTCCGAGGCGAGGCGCTGGCGGCGATCGCATCGGTCTCCGATATCCGTATTCTTTCCAAAACGGCGGATGCCGAGCTGGGAGCGGTGCTGGAGGCACACGGCGGCGAGATCGTTGACGTGCGTGAGCAGGGCTGCTCGAACGGCACATCGGTGATCGTGGAGAATCTGTTTGCCAATGTCCCCGCGCGGAGAAAGTTTCTCAAAAAGGATGTTACCGAATCGATGGCGGTCACCGCAAACGTCGAAAAGGTCGCGCTATCGCATCCCAAAATTGCCTTCCGCTTGATCGTGGACGGAAACACACGCTTGGAAACGGCAGGGGACGGCAATCTGCAAAACACAGTGTACGCAGTGTTTGGCAAGGAGTTTGCATCCCGTTTGATCGCTGTGGAGAGTGAGTCCGACGGTATCCGCGTTGAGGGCTTTATCGGCAGAAGCGATAATTTTAAATCCAACCGAAATCATCAAAACTTTTTTATCAACGGACGGTTTGTGAAAAGCAAGACCGCAATGGCGGCGCTGGAGCAGGCGTATACCTCCTATATGCCGCCCGAAAAGTTCCCAACGTGTGTGCTGTTTATCACCATCAATCCGTCACGCGTGGACGTGAACGTACATCCCGCAAAGTTAGAAGTCAAATTTTCCAACGAAAAGCCTGTGTTTGAGGCGATCTACTATACGGTGCGCACCGCGCTGGAAAACAACGTCACCCGCCCTGCCATGCAGTTGGATATGGGAGGGCGCAAAAAATCCGCCTTTTCGGGACGTGTTTCGGATGCGACTGTTCCCGTGCGGGACGGCAAGCCCGAATCGCTGCAGAAGCGGCAGCTTTCCTACGATCTGCAGGGCGATCTTCAGCCTCAGCCGCAGGCACGCATGACCGCCGAGGAATATCGCAATTTATATACGGGTACCGCGCCAAAAAAGGAAACGGTGCGCGCGCCGCAGGTTCCTGCCGATCCTGCCAAATACACGGTCGGAACGCGCGGAAATCTGCCAACGGTAGAAGAAAAAGCACCCGTTGTACCGCCTGTGCGGGAAGTTCCTTCTCAGTCGCAAAACAGGATCCAAAAGGAATCTCCCGCTCCAAAGGAGCCCGTGGCGGAATCCAAGCCCGAACAGCCGCCAGAGCAGAAAGCGCCCGTGCAAGAACCTGCTGTACCGAATCGGCAGGAAGCCCCCGCACCAACCGAGATCGCAAAACCCTATTACCGCATTGTGGGTGAGGTGTTCCATTCTTATGTGATCGTGGAAATGGAAGAAAAAATGCTGTTGGTCGATAAGCACGCGGCACACGAGCGCATTCTGTTCGAGCAACTGAAAAAGGGCTTGCAGCAAACCGAGGTGGTCTCGCAAATGCTGATGCTGCCTGTGGATGTGATGATGACCAGTGCTGAGGTTGAGGCGCTGAGGGAATACTCCGATGAGCTGGAAAAGATCGGATTTTCGTTGACGTATGCGCGAAACACCGTATCTGCCACCGCAATTCCCGAAACGGTGGAGCCCTCTGCCGTTGCCGATATGCTGGGGGCGATGGCGGCGCGGATCCTCAATGCCACGGGCGGCGTAAAGCTGACGCGTGACATCATCTTTGAAAAAGCACTCTATCAAGCCGCTTGCAAGGCGGCAATCAAGGCAGGGCGTATCTACGCCGATGCACATATCAAGTGGATCGTCGATAAGCTCATGGAGCTTCCCGATATCACCTTCTGCCCCCACGGCAGACCCGTTGCCCTTGAGCTTTCTCATCACACCCTCGACAAGCAATTCGACCGCACGGGATTTTGAGGGTAGAGGAGGTTTTTGCGGGGGAACTTTTTGGAAAAAAGTGTTCCCCGCATCCCCTCAAAAGCTTTCGTACAAAAGGGAAAGAAAAACGTGTGGTGCACTGTGCTGTTCCAAGCGAACAAATTAGGAAAGGATTATGTTCGATGAAACACAAAAAAGCATTTTTTCGTGTATTGGAATATCTTCAACGAAACGTCAAGGATTATATATGCTTAACGGCGTGCTGTGTGCTGTTTTTTGTGTTCTACTGGAATGTTTCGGGTGCGATGGCTGCCGAGATACTGATTGCAATTTGCCTTTTCTACGTCGCGGTGATGGCACTTAGCGCCATCGGTCTTGCAAAGATCACACAGCACGAAAGACACTGCACACTCACGCATCGGCGAGCTGTCGGATATTCTTTTTTGGTTTCTTCTCCCATTTACTTTTCGTGGATGCTTGTATCGGTGATTCCCGTGTTGCAATACGAGGTGTGGCTTTTGATCGGATTTCCGATTTGTGTGATCTCCTTTTTGACCATGACCACAATAGCGAAAAGATGGAAAAAGGGAAAGGCTTGGTTTTGGATCATCCAAATCGGAATTTATCTGGCAATTTTTGTATCCGGACAAGTGATAACACATGCTGTTTTTGCATGATGAACGCTCACTGTACGGCACCTGCTCCGGTTCCGTACACCGTATAGAATTTCATGTAATCTTTTTGCGTGAAAAGTTTTTGGAAAGGGTGCGGGAAAGCCTTTTTCCAAAAAGGTTTTCCCGCAAAAAATATAAATCAAACAGGAGCAAGCTGTATTCTTGCTACCAAAGAAAGGACTTTGTATCATGGCAAAGCTATTTGAACTGTTAAAACAAGAGGGAAGAGCGCGCCGCGGAGTGCTGCACACGGTACACGGCGACATTCAGACCCCCGTATTTATGAACGTTGGCACATGTGCGGCGATCAAGGGTGGAGTCAACACGATGGAGCTGCGCGAGATCGACTGTCAGGTCGAGCTTTCCAACACCTATCATCTGCACCTGCGTCCAGGTGACGGATTGATCTACGAAATGGGCGGACTTCACAAATTCATGAACTGGGACCGTCCGATTCTGACCGACAGCGGCGGATTTCAGGTTTTTTCGCTCTCGGGCCTGCGCAAGATCACCGAGGAGGGGGTTCGTTTTGCCTCTCACATCGACGGTAAACGGATCTTTATGGGCCCCGAGGAGAGTATGCAGATCCAATCGCACCTGGCGTCCACCATTGCAATGGCATTTGACGAGTGCGTGGAAAATCCCGCACCGCATAAATACTGCAAGGACAGTATGGAGCGCACCTATCGCTGGCTGGTTCGTTGCCGTGCCGAGATGGATCGCTTGAACGCACTGCCCGACACCATCAACCGTCAGCAGATGCTGTTCGGCATCAACCAGGGCGGCACCTACGAGGATCTTCGTATTGCGCATATGCAGATGATCCGCGAGGTCAACTGTGAGGGCTATGCGATCGGCGGACTTGCCGTGGGCGAGCCTACCGAGGAGATGTATCGCATTATCGACGCGGTCGAGCCGCACATGCCTGCGGACAAGCCCCGTTATCTGATGGGAGTGGGTACACCCTGCAATATTCTGGAGGCGGTTCACTACGGCGTAGATTTCTTCGACTGCGTGATGCCCAGCCGAAACGCGCGTCACGGAAATCTCTTTACCTGGAACGGTAAGATGAACCTGATGAACGAAAAATACGCCAAGGATCCCCGTCCCTTTGATGAAAACTGCGGATGTCCCGCCTGCCGCAATTACAGCCGCTCTTACGTGCGGCACTTGCTCAAGGCAAAGGAAGCGGTTGGAATGCATCTTGCTGTTACGCACAATCTGTATTTCTACAACAACCTGACGCGCAAGATCCGCGAGGCACTGGACGGCGGATATTTCGAGTCCTTCTATCAGAAATACCGCAACATTCTGGGAGAGAGACTTGCAGACTGAGACGGAAAACAACCTATTGACAGTAACTTGAAAAAGTGATATAATTTTATCATAGAATTTGATTTGGAGGAAAAAATCATGTCAAAAAGCGTACAAGATATTCTCGCCATCATCAAAGAAAAAGAGATCAAAATGGTGGACTTTAAAATGGTGGACATCAACGGACAGTACCGTCACGTCACCATCCCCGCCGAAAACTTTTCCGAGGATACCATGAAGAGCGGTATCGGCTTCGATGCCTCGAACTACGGTTACGCCGTGGTGGAAAAGAGCGACATGGTGTTCATTCCCGATCCCGATACCGCAGTTGTGGATCCCTTTTGCACGATCCCCACACTGTCGATGACGGGTAACGCGATGATCATTGCCAGCCCCGAAAACCGTCCCTTGCCGCAGTACCCCAGAAACATCGTGCTTGCCGCCGAGCAGTATATGAAGGATCTGGGCATTGCCGACACGATGCTGATCCTGCCCGAATTTGAGTTCTATCTGTTCGACCAAGTGGGCTGGGAGGTCACCTCCAAGAGCGTTGGCTATTCCGTGGATGCAAAGCAGTCTTACTGGAACAGCGCAACAGAGGGCATGGGCGTTGTTGTTCCCAAGCAGAAAAACTACCACATCGCAAAGCCGTTTGATATCTCCTACGAGTGCCGCAGTGAGATGGTCATGCTGATGAAGGAAGCGGGAATCGACATCAACTATCATCACCCCGAGGTAGCAGCGTCTGGTCAGTTTGAGATCGAGCCTCAGCTTGGTAAGATGTCCGAGATGGCTGATGCAACCATGATGATCAAGTATATCATCCACAACACGGCTCTCAAGTACGGCAAGAGCGCAACCTTTATGCCCAAGCCCGTTTACGGCGAGGCAGGTAGCGGTATGCACGTTCACATGCTGCTTTTGAAGAACGGTGAGCCTGTATTCTCCGATGATAACGGATACGCACACCTGAGCGAGACCGCACACTATTTCATGGGAGGACTTCTCAAGCACATCAATTCTCTGTGCGCCATCACCAACCCCAGCACCAACTCCTTCAAGCGTCTGGTTCCCGGCTTCGAGGCTCCCGTAACCGTTGGCTACGCAACCTCCAACCGCAGTGCCGTTATCCGTATCCCCGCATACGCAAAGACGCCGAACAAGCGCCGTTTTGAGCTTCGTAACCCCGATGCAACCTGCAACCCCTATTTCTGCTATGCGGCAATTCTGATGGCAGGTCTTGACGGTGTGAAGAACAAGATCGATCCCCATGCAAACGGCTGGGGTCCGTACGACGTAAATCTGTATCATCTGAGCGACGAGGAAAAGGCAAAGCTGTCGCATCTGCCTACGTCTTTGGACAAGGCTCTGGATGCTCTGGAGGCAGATCACGACTACCTGACCGCAGGCGGCGTATTCCCCGAAGAACTGATCAAGAACTTCATCAAGTCCAAGCGTGAGGAGTGCAGTGAGCTTTCCAAGATCCCGAACCCCGCAGAATTTGATAAATACTACAATCTGTAATAAACAACAAAACGGATACCCTTGGTTCAAGGGTATCCGTTTTGTTGTTTGGATTATACCAGATATGCTAAGAAGTCAAAAAACACGAGCAAGCCGAACAGGTAGGAGAAAATGGTTGCAACGATACCAACCACCAAGCCTGCAACTGCCAAGCCTCTGCCGGAGAGGTTCTGGGCGCGGGCTTGCTTCATGCCAACGGCACCGAAGATGATTCCCAGAATGCCGCAAATACCGAAGAACGGTGCCAGCAAAGAAAACGAGAAGGTCAGGGAAATCACGGACATGACCAAAGCCAGCACGCCTTTTCCGCAGAATCCACCGGAGCTTGCGGGCTGAGCGGAGGGAGCCATATTGGGATTATAAGGCTGTGAGGGGGCGCCGTACTGCATATTCTGCGCAGGGGCTGCCAGTTGTGCGCCGCAATTCATGCAAAATGCGTTGCTCGGTTCAACCACGGCACTGCAGTGTGGGCAAAGATTTGGGGAAGCGGATGGTTGCTCGGATGCGAGCGGTTGCTGATGTACAGACAATTTTGCACCGCAGTTTACGCAAAACTCGCTGCCGTCCTGAACGAACCTATTACAATTTGGACAAATCATACGAATACCTCCTATAGATTTAATTTTTCAGTCCAGTACAAGTATATTATATTCTTTTTTCACTTTTTTGTCAAGTTCTTTGGAGTTTTTTAAGGATCAAAAAAGAGAGATCCTCTATCCACGCCTCGGGCGGCGTTGCACCTCGCAAATATAGTCGTCTCGGTCGCGCTCGCGTTCTAATCCACCAACGAAAAAAGCACACCGCAAAGGGTGCCTTCCATAAAGCAGGTTTTACCTGCCGATAATATCGTAGGGCGGTGGCTTGCTGCCGCCGTTACGAAAAATATTAACTAAGCAAAGCGGCGGGAGATGACCCCCGCCTACAACAAAAGGAGTACGGACAGTTTTGTTCGTACTCTTTTTCACACGCCTTGCTCGCAAGGTATAGCGTGTTATACCCTTTAGGTGTACTGTCGGGCGGTAATGAGCCTCCCTTTACACAAGGGAGGGCAGATTATAATAATAAGTGCAACACCCGAAAAAAGTATAGACAATATTCTCACCAAGGTGTAAAATGTAGTCACCACAACAAACAACTACACGGAGGTAAGAATATTGTCCT
>JAFTKI010000071.1 GCA_017453335.1 Clostridia bacterium | reverse complement strand
GTAAAAAGCAGTAATCCACACAAAACAATCCCTCAGTCAGCTTCGCTGACAGCTCCCTTTACACAAGGGAGCCTTTCCCACAAAAATATTCTGCGCTGACTTTTGCTTTTTCTTCTGCCCATCGGCATAGCCTATTTTGAATCCCGCCACTATGGCGGGGTTTTCGTGATACAACAATAAGGAGAAGCTCCAAGGAGCTTCTCCTTTTGTTTTGTTGTTTGAATTAGTTTGCGATACCGGAGTGCTCGATACCTTGTACCAGGAATTTCTGGCAGAAGGCATACAAGATAACCAACGGGAAGATGATCATCAAGCCCTTCGTATCGACAACTGCCGCATCGAACAATGCTTGCCCCGAGCTTCCGGCAGCCTGCACAGAAACCAACGGGTAGTTAAGGAAGGTGTTTGATGCCAACAGCATATCGCTCGCCTTTGACGATGTAAGGAACAATCCTGTATAGAACGAGTCTGTCCATTGCCAGCAGAATGCGAACAGGAATACCGTGATCATCATGGGGACGGACAGGGGAAGAATGATCTGGAAGAAGGTACGAAGAGTACCGGATCCATCCATGTAAGCCGATTCTTCCAATTCATCGGGAATTCCGCGGAAGAACTGACGCAACAGGAAGATGTACAAACCGTTCTTGAGTGCCAAGCCCGTGAGCGACATCAGGATCAGCGGGAAGTATGTGTTACAAAGGTCGATACCCTTTTCCGTAACCTCCATCCTCACCTTGTAATCCGGAGCACCTCTTTCGGTAACAAAGTAGCCCCACTTGATTTCTTCGGGCAAGATATCCAAGTTTTCAAATGCTTCGGCAACACCCTCTCCAAGATCCTTGATGTTGAATCCGAAGATCTCAATTCCGCCGCCCTTGAACAAGCGTACGATTCCGAGGATATCGAAGTGTCTGAATTGCTCAACCATCGAAAGCTGGATGGTTTGGTGAGGCACGATCATCGTCAGCATAACCAGCATGAAGATGATATTTCTACCCTTGAACTTAAACTTTGCAAAACCGTAGCCGATCAAGCAGCAGATAAATGTCTGAATCACTGCTGTGATCAAAGAGAGGCTGAAGGTGTTTGTGAAAGCGCCCCAATAGTTCGTATCGGTAATGATCGCACGGTATGTATCCATTGTGAAGTTCTTAGGAATCAGACGAACGGTTTGGTCCATGAAGTCCTCGGGGGACATCACCGATCCTGCGAACTTGGTGATAAACGGGAACAATACAACGTACGAAATACCGATCATCAGTACCATACGGAAGATCCAAAGCACTACCTTTGCAAGGAAATGGAAGGAAAGGAATTTCGCCTTCAGACGTTCTTTCAGCGGTGTACGGTCAAAATCAACACGAATCTTATTTTTACTTTCGCGCTTAATTACAGGTTTCTTTTCAATGTTGTTTGCGTTCATAATTTCCCCTCCTCTCAATCATTCTTGCGTTGGTAGAATACAAACGCAGACAATACAGATGCAATCACCGCAACGATCAAAATAACCACGAGGAAGTAAACCCAATACATTGCAGTCTTTACGCCGTCTTCTGCCTTCATACCGGTGGAAGCAACGAACGACATAACAGGGTTACTTGCAACAGTAAAGGAGTCGATAATGGTATAAATACCGTTTACAAGGATCATCGGGCTGATCATCGGGAAGGTAATCTTCCAGAAGGTTTCCCATGAGGTTGCACCGTCGATCTTACAGGATTCATAGATCGCAGGAGAGATCGACTGCAAGCCTGCCAGGAAGATCAACATCTGTACACCGGAGCGGTTTACGATATTGAAGATGTTGTTTACGGCGGTGGTTACGATATCGGTAAGACCTGTAGCTCCCATGGATGCGAACAATACTTCGAAATCCAATGCGGAAACCAAGCCCTCGGAGGCACTGGAACCACTACCGTCATCGATTCCCTCACTCATCAGGCCTTCACTCATACTCTGTGCGTTTACCGTCTCCATAATACCGGTAGACAGAACGACGGGGATGAAGAAGATTGCACGGAACAAGCCGCGGCCTGCTGCCTTTTGGTTCAGCATAACAGCCATGAAGAGTGAGAAGATCAAAATCGAGGGGAGCTCGAAGGCAAGGGTTCCCAAGCCTTCGATCAATACCTCAAGGAAGGTTCTGCCGTCCAAAGCAAAGCCGAAAAGTGCTTCACTATAGTTGGCAAATCCAACGAACACATCCTCATTTCCAACTCCCTGCTGGGTCAAGCTCTGCTCAATGGAGTCATAGATCATGGGCAGGTAGATCAGAACGAATCCGATCAGGAAGGGCAGGATAAAGAACCAACCCGAACGTGACTTACGTCTGTCAAGGGAGGCTATTTTCTTTCTCTTCGGCGATTTTGCCGATTTTACTGTCAAATTATTTGTCATTTGGAACGAAACCTCCCTTCTCAGTTGTGGTAAAGCACAACATAGCCGCCGCGAGGAATGGTATAAATAACATCCTCATACTCAACCACTACAGCATAGTTGTTGTAGTTCAGAATAAACGACTTGTATGCATTTTTCACGTGTGTGTTTGCATCGCGGTCACCATAGGTTACCAAAACGATCTGGTTGTTGTCAACCACAAATTTATCGGTGGTAGTATCCTTATTGTCATCGCCAATGCCTGTATCCTGATTCTCGTCCTCAAGCACGCCTTCCTTAACCAGCTGGTCAGCAGTATACATATACTTCTCACAAGCCGTGATCAGGTTTGCGTGTTCCTCAGGATCATCGGACTTTACAGCTACCAAAGCTGCCACAGCAGTATTCACTACATAACCGGCATTGCCCTCGGTAACATAAGCCTTGTACTTATCGCGCTTCTGCAACGCGGAATAGCACATCTGATCATCGTCGTCACGGGAATCACCCTCGTTGAAGAGCTTCAGCGCTTCCTCATAGTATTCCTTGACTACGGCAACCATACGATCCTTCGTGTCGGCAGTCAGCTCAGACTCCTCAATGATCGAAGCCGACTTTGCTACTGTAGCCAGCAGCTCAAGACCTTCTTCGTACAGTGCATCCAGCTTAGCAGATGCTTTGAGGATATCGGTGGTGGTGGTACGCAAGGAGTTCAGGTATGCAACCAGATCCTTGGTAGCCTGTGCTGCAGGCAGAGCTGCAATCTCTTCACCGGTTTCAGCATCGATACGGGGACGCATCAATGCAAGTGCATCTTCAACCTCCAAAGAAAGCTTGGATACCTTATCCTCCAATACCTTCTTATTATCGAAGATCTGCTTGTTCAACGAATCCATCTCGGTCAAGATGTCTTCGATCTTGTCGTATGCGTTTTCAGCAACCTTCCAAGCATTTGCAATCTTCAATACCTTTTCGGTAATCAGCGCCTCTTGTGCAGCGGTCTCCTTCTCGGATGCATCCTTCAGCTGTTCTGCCAGCTCGGCTTCCAGCTCATCAACATCCAATATACGCTTACCGATCAAGAAGCGGTGGTCGATGATCACCTTGTTCTGAACGTCCTTCAAAAGGCCGTTCAATTCCGAATAGTAGGAAACAACGTCTTCCTTCCAAATGTCATAACGAACCGAATAGTATTGGCTGAGGTTCTCAAATTCCTTCAATTCTGCGGTATTCTGATAAGACAGAATGAAGTAGAGAGCCGCACCGTTTTCCAATGCACGAAGCATTGCATACTCGGGGTCACCCTCCTCATTGAAGGGAGTACCTGTGAACTGAACAAATCCGTGAAGCACAACACCAAGGAACGGTACCGAAGCACTTGCCTTGATATGACGGCTGGAATCAAGATCCATATTCAGGATGTGATCCACATAACCCCAAGTATAAGCATTTGCGCTTTCGGTCATCAGGCTGTAGCCTGCGTTCTTCATATCCTGGAATGCCTGTGCTGTGTAGCTCTTACTGTCCTCGCGGTTGTAAGGCTCATCCTCGTCGAAGTCGGAGTTAAGGGAGTTACCCAAAGAACCGACAGACATCGACTTCAAGCCGTATTCACCGTAGTTCTCCAGCAGCTCTTCATAGAACTTGCTGTAGCGAGAAGGAGAAATTGCAAGCTGATAGAAGCTTACATAACTCTGGTCGGTGGAGCTGTAAAGTCTCTTGGAGGAATAACGGTTATCAATGGTTCTGACGGCATCGTCCTTCAGGTTGGTGCTGTCAAACCAAGTGTCGTTTTCGATATAAGCGAAATCAAAATCGGGATACAGACCGATATGCTCGCCGTTGATCGAGTTGATAGCCGTAGCCTTCTTCACCAAGGAACGGAAGCCGTTTGCACCGCCTACGTTATCTTCCCACTCAAGGTCAGAAGGAACAGTTGCCATACCCAAACCGCCGTTTGCATAACCGGTCATCTTGAAGTTGATGTTCTTGATGCCTGCATCAGACAGCTCGGTGTACATGGTAAGAATATTATCAAAGGTCGTCAGAGGAGTCATAACATCCACAGGAATGGTAGCGATCTGCTCCTGTGTTTCCACAGCACCGAACACTTCCATATACAGCGGGATGTTTTCTTCCAGCTGATCATCAGCAAGGAGGGAAAGGGTTCCGCTGTTCACCAAGTGATCACGGTAAGCCTCAGCCATACCAAACCAAGTGGTTTCGTAGTAAGTATAACCCTCATCCTCAACGTTTTTAGCCAGTTCGGGATCGGTCAACATCTGATAGTTGATCACGATGTTACCCGTATACTTACGGTCGGATACAACCGTCCACTTCGAGCTACTACCTACCGAAAGGGAATCTGCAACATCATAGCTGTCCTTCGGCTTCGGGTTGAAGTAGTTTCTCATATAGTTGTAATCGCTCGACAGACCGGGGTGGCAAGTCTCGATCTTTGCCAAGGATTCACCCGACTCGATGATCGCTACAAAGCCGCGCTTGTACGATTCTACCGAAACGCCGCCGGGCAGCATCTTTCCGCCCTGATCCGTTACGTATTTTTCAATATTTTCATATTGAACGATAGAGTTGGAAACGGTTTCGGTAATCGACTCATAGTGGTCAATCTTCGTCTTGGAATCATCGGTATAAACCGGAGCTTCATACGAGAAGGTGTACAGAATTTCCTCGGCAATAGTACCGTAAACGGGATAACGGACCGCCTTTTGGCTCTTATCGGTTGCGGTGTTCAACTGATGGTATGCATAGTCAGCACCGTAAACCTGAGCCGAAATATAGGTCGGATAACCGTTGTTCAGCTTTTCAAAGTCGAACAATTCACCGGCACCGTCCGGGAAGAAGTTGTAACCGCTGTTGTGGCTGTTACCTGCTCCCATATAAGGAAGTACGCTAACGCTTTCCAGTGCGTAAGATGCCATGTCGTAACGCAAGCCGTTACAAGGCAGAGTTACCTTCACGCCACTGTCGGTCAGGTTATACTCCAATGCCATCTTGAACAAAGGATACTTTGCTTCCTCTTCGATATATCCTGTTTCTGCGTGGTCTGCTTCCATCTGCTCGAAGGTGTAGTCATCACAGAAGTTCTTGATATAAGTTTCACAGAAGTTGATCTGTACGGAAGTAGGCTCTTCGTCAAATACCCAGATATCCATCTTATCAAGAACGGGATATTTCTTCAGGATCTGGTCCTTCAGCTTCTGGGTTTTCTTGTTTGCCAAGCTTTCAAACTTGTAGTTTGCCAGGAATTTTTCCAAAACCCAGCTGCTCAGAGTTCCGTTGTTTACGGCAGACTCCAAAGGAGTTTTGATAAATTTGACAAAGTTCTGATCCGAAATACGTCTCGGAACCAGCTTTCTGGTGGCTTCCTGACCGATCGTGTATTCTACACGAACACCGTTCTTGATGTTCAGAACCTTGATCTGCTCACGCATAGCCGCTTCTTTGAAGCTGTACAACGGCTCTGCATCACCGGTCGTAATGTCTTCATACTGAACGATGATCTGCGACATCAACTGGCTCTTGGTATCAACCGAACCCTTGGAGCCTGCAACATCATAAGGGTTTGTGAACAGGATCTCACCTGTACGAATGTCCTTCGTTGCAACCTCACCGCTGACTTCGTCTACGTAAAGCTCGTAGTTGCCGCGGGTAAAGGTCTTTTTCATGGTTGCCAGTTTTTCTTCCGGGGTGTTATACACTTCATCTTTTACATAAGTGTTTTGAATCACCTTATCAATATCATCCGACGCTGCCGAAACGCCCACGGTGGAGAACGCCGCAAAGGAGCCAAGCAACATGATGACAGCCAAGAGTGTTGAAATTATTCTTTTCATTTTATTCATTTTCTAACCTCCTGTCTGCTCAGAGTCGGAATTGGATCTCGGTGACGATGTTGGTAACCAAACCTACCAGTTTGCTGAGCAGCAAGCTGAACAGCAGAACGATAAAGACGATGCACGCCATTGCAAGAATGGTTCCCAGCGTTGTGATAACGTTCTTACCCATCGAGTAATCGTGCGTTACCATCGTGCCAAAGAAGATCAAAAGGAATGCCCAGATAAAGGCAAGGGTTACTACCATTTCTACGATGGAGGCCTCGGTGTTGGTTACCCAGTTGGAGCACAGGGTTGCGGGGATAACCAGCAGAGGCAAAGGCAGCAAGCTGTAAGAGGTTGCAATGAAGATATCCTTGAAGCTTCCTTCACCTTCAAACAGAGTGGTCAAGCACCAGTTTGCAATGGTGAACAGGAAGAAAGGAACCAGCACTGCGATCAGCTGCTCAAAGATCGTAGAGTAAGCATGAGTCGGATTCATAACGTAACCCTGACCGATGCCCTGGTAGAAGAACGCGATAATGGTAAGTGCCAGGAATACGATACTTGCACGAACCGATCCGCGATGCTCATGCTTAAGGTCATAGAAACCGTCAAACGGATGGAAAATAACGTAGAAGCCGTACATCAATTCCTGTACGAAGGTCTTGCGTGCCAAGCCGTTTACCGCTACCTTCTTGTTATACTTTGCGGCAAAGCCGAAGAACTTAACAAGAGCGACAATGATCAGCACCAAAATTACCATCAACAGGATGAAATAGGAGGACATCCATTCCTTACGAACTTCCTTATAGGAGTTCGACCAGTTTTCGGTGTCATACGCCTTTTCGTAGTACTCGAGAGATTCTGCATACTCGCCGCTACGGTACAGTGCGTTACCGATACCTACGTAAGCTGCGTCAAAGTTGGAGTTTCTCTGCAAAACAGATTCCCAACACTCGATCGCATAGTTGTAGTCCAAGGAGTTCTCTGCGGCAATTGCCTGCAACAGAAGATCTCCGTAACCGGTACGCTCATAAACGATAACGGTCGCTGTGGGCGAGCTCTTATCCAGAATCAGCATGGTGTCGTTCTGGTAGCAGATCGCCTTGATATTACCGATACTTCCCAGCAAGCTACCCTTATCGCCAAACGCGAACAGAAGGTTACCGTTGAAGTCGTAGGTGTAGATCTTATTACGCTTGGAGTCGATGATACTCCAGGTCTTTTCGGGGCCAACCGCTACGTCAATAACGGTGGAGGGTCCCTGAACAGTCGAGGTAATAGAACCGCTGAATGCAACTTCACCTGCAGGAGGCCAGAAGCCGTTTCTTCTCATGATCTCGTCACCTGCGGGGTTCAAGAGCTTAACAGGCATGAACTTACCTTCCTTGCTCTTACCCGTGATTGCACTGGAAACAGATCCCTCATCGATCGAGGAGGTAGTTGCATAAATGAAGCCGTCGGGAGTGATTGCAACATTGTTGAACTCTGTGGTCAGAGTAGATTCCATTGCATCCTGTTGCTCCTCGGTACGGAAACGTCTCATAATCAGCTCCCATGCAGAAATTGAGGAAGCCTGCGAGCCTACGAATCCAACGAAGTTACCCTCGGGGTCCATAACGATGATACCCTGATAGGTAGAGGAAGAAACGATATACATTCTTCCGTACTGGTCGATTGCCATTGCCACGGGAGTGTACACGTGGTTCTTTGCAAACAACTGGCTTTCGGGCTCGTCAATGATCGCCATGAAGTTACCTTCCAGGTCAAAGCGAACGATACGGCTCTTCTTGGTATCGCATACCCAGATCGAATCATCGGTAACGAATACGCCCTCGGGGCCGCTGAGCTCGTCGTTGTTACCCTGGCTGTTGGTAAAGGTGGAGATCGCAAATTCGAACTCATAGTAACGGCTCAGTACAACGATACGGTTGTTGCCTGTATCAGCAATATATACCTTTTCGTTTTTGTCGGTAATCAGATCACTCGGCGAGTTCAACGCAATATCCAGCTTCATTTTCGTCGAATCGATCGAATAGGTAGCCGAATATGCATCGGGCGAATAACGGGGAGTTCCGTCGATCGCGTAGGTGTAGGTCTGATATGCGGAAGACGCGCTTGCTCCTACGGTGAACACCGACAGAAGCATCGTCAGGGACAATACGACCAATACTATTGAAATAATCTTTTTCATATTGTCCTCCTTAATCCTTCATACCACTCGAACCCATCGTTTCGATGATGTTCGACTGTGTGATAATAAATACGAGAATCGGGACAGCCATCATCAACACGGTTGCAGCTGCCGAAGCACCCTGACGTTTGATACCGCCCGCGGTGATCTGGCCGATCGCGTAGTTGAAGGACTTAAGCTGCTCGGAATAAATATAAATGGAAGAACCTGCGTTCCAAAGGCTTTGGAACGAATAAATGATCAGAGTCAACCATGCCGGCTTAACCATAGGCATTGCGATCGTCCAGTAGGTACGGATTTCGCTTGCACCGTCCAAACGAGCACTTTCCAATACAGTATCCGGAACCGAGCTGTCCATAAACTGCTTCATCAGGTACAGACCCAAGGTGTAGCCCCACGCGGGAATGATGATCGCCCAATATGTATCAATCATTTTGAATGCACTCATGATGATAAAGCTGGTGATCGCCGTAACGGTGGAGTGGAACATCAGAGAGGTCTGAATGGTCTTAAACACGAATTTGCCGCCGGGGAACTTGATCTTTGCCAGTGCGTATGCACACATGGAAGCGATGAACAAGTGTCCGAAGGTACCTCCGATAGAGGTAAAGAGTGTGTTAAAGATATAACGGCTGAAAGGAACCCAAGAGTCGTTCATCAAGGTGAACAGATCCTTAAAGTTACCAAGTGTGGGGTTCATAACCACGAATTTAGGCGGATACATCCACAATTCATCCAAAGGCTTGAGCGACTGCATGATAACGTAGATCATCGGCAGGAACATGAAAATACCAAGCAGCGTCAGAAGGAATGTAATACCCGCGTCACCGCCCACGGAACGGGACAGGACAACTCTATGCTTTCTTGTTCTTAATCTTGCCATATTACGAACCTACCTTTGAGATGACTTTCTTAACGATCATATTTGCGCCGATCATGATCAAGAAGAGCACAACCGCGATCGCTGAAGAATAACCGATTTCATAACGCTGGTTACCGTAGTCCTCCAAGTGGTGCATGATCGTATGCGCCGAATAGTCAACAGACGGGAAACCTGCAAGAGCTGTAACAACGCCGCCGAAACCGAACGAGCTGGTGATCGCCATGATAGCACCGAACATCAGCTGAGGCTTCATACTGGGCAAGGTGATGTACCACAATTCCTGCCAACGGTTCTTTACGCCGTCAACCGCGCCTGCTTCGTAAAGAGAACGGTCAACGCCCTGCAAACCTGCGATAAAGGACAGGAACGACGTACCCAAGGAGGTCCAAAGGGCAACGACGATACAAAGCGGCATAACGTAATCGGCATCCTTAAAGAATGCGATCGGAGTGGAAATAAAGCCCATTTCCAACAAAATGGAGTTAACCCAACCGTAAGAGTCGGCTGCGAACAGCGTACCCCAAATCAGGTATACCTGACCTGCAATAGAGGGTGCATAGAAGACCAAGGTTACCAAAGAACGGATCTTCGGGGACAACTCATTGATGAACCATGCGATCAGGAAGGACATCAGGTAGGATACAGGTCCTACGATAACAGCGAATATCAACGTGTTGGTACAAGCTGTCAGGAATACTTCGTCGGCGAAGAACAGGTTGATGTAGTTTTCCAACCAAACGATATTCGGCCATTGAAGCATGTTAAAGTCTGTAAAGCTGATGACTGCAGAAAGCAATACGGGAACGACCGTGAATGTTGTAAAGATGATAACGTAGGGAGCGATCATCAGATATGCAACCCAGTTACGCTTCATTTCTTTACGGATCCACTGACCGTAGGTAATATCCTTTCTGGCAACAGCTTTTGCTGTTTTTTGTGACATTTGCTCTTTCTCCTTATTTAGATTTCAGGAAGCGATGCCCCGGCGTCAATAAGACGCCAGTGCATTCGCTGCATCTCTCAGGCTCTGACCAATAAAGTACAGCAACTGCAGTTCATTCAAACTGCTGATGGTGTAACCGCCGTCTTTTTCTTCTGCGGTCTGTTTTCCTACATTAATATAATAGGAAGGCATGGTCACTGTCTTACCGCTGACCTTAACGACGTCGATGTAGGTTCCGTCCCACGCCTCGTCTCGAAGTGCCTCAAACATCTGGGCAGCTTCATTCAGTCGAACGATGTTCTGGTTTGCAACAGCATACTTGGTTGCGGTGATAGCAGCATCAAACTTGGTGTTGCCATACTTTTCTACCAGATTTTCGATAGCGTTCATAGCCTGATTCATACGCTTAGAAGCAAGCGTCTGACCGATTTCCAAGGTTTCAAGCTTAAACTCTTCACGTTTACGGGTAATTTCCTTGTTGATGGTGTTGATGTAGCTCAGAATCTCGGTACTGGGATCCGCGTCATCGTTGTATGCAGCAAGGAAAGCAAATTCGGTGTGACGATCCAGGTAGTAGCTACCGGGATAGTTGGGAATTGCTGCCAGGTTTTCGAACTGCTTTGCAACCTCAACGTACTCGTCGTAAGTCCAAGGCAAGCTGGACAATGCCTTACGGTTTGCGGTAGGCTGCTTTGCAGAGTCACCGATGATTGCAACCATTTCGTTTGCATACTCGATCTGGCACTCATCGCCGGTGTACCACTTCATGAAGTCCCATGCAGCGGCGGTATTTTCGATACCGGAGATCATAACAACAGCGGCAATGGTGGAGTCGGCAGTGTTATTGATACTGCCATCCTCCTGAATCGTACCGGGTACGGGAACGAATGTCCACTTACCTTCAATCTCGGTTGCAAATACCTTCAACTGGTTATACAAACCTGTGTAGTCGGCAAGGATGATCGGCATCTCACCGGTTCTGAAACGGTTTGCTGCGTTGTAGGAGTACGGGAAAGAGTGCTGTGTAAACATATTACACATGGTATTGAATGCATCCAAGCCCTTTACGGAGTCAAGGTTGATTCTCATACCGTCGTCGGCGTAAAGGTCACCGTTATCCTGGTACAGGAAGATCTTGTAGTTGGTGTTTACACCGATCTCCATGTTGTTGGACTCAAGGATCGACTGTGCCGTGTAGATGTCTTCCCAGGTCTTGGGAATCTCGATGCCCAAATCGTTCAGAATATCCAAACGGATGAACATCATCTGGAAGGTCTGCGTCTCGGGCAAGCCATAAGTATGAACGTCACCGTCCGCATCGGCAATTTCCAACTGGATCATGGATGCGTGTGTGAAGTACTGCATCGTCCAATCCTCGAAGGACATTCCCTCTGTAACGGGCATTTCTTCAATATTAGTAAGTGCGCCACGGATCGCGTAGTTGATAACCGTTGAGTCACCAAGTCCCAGATATACATCGGGGCCCATGCCTGCCAGAATGGAAGGCAACAGGGTTCCGCCGTTAACCAGCTTCAGGTTTACTGCAATGCCGGTGTCGGGAGTAAATTTATTGGTAGACAAGTTACGGATAACCTGAGATTGGTCACGTCCGTAAGCCAACCAAACGTTGATACTGGAGGTTGTTTCGTTGCCGTCATCCATAGCACCCATGCTGTTATAGTCACGGAAGAAGCTCTGGATAAAGCTGTTGCACTCGTGCCAGAAGCCTGCAAAGAAGCCTGCCTCTGCCTCGGGAAGCTCTGCGGAAGAGGGCTGGATCATAATGTAGTCAAGCTGCAACGGCTGAGTCTTCGCATCGGACAGGAAGGTACCAAGGTTACCAACGTAGCTCTTGAAGTTATCCAGGTTTCTTGCGATTTCATCCTCATCGTAAGCCATCTTACGGAGCAGCTGCGTCAACTGGTCGCAGGTACCGGAGTAGGTAGAAGCAACCTCTGCAGTTTCACGAAGGAAGTTGGAAACGTCCTCCAGCTCGTTTGCCTGTGTCAGCATATCAACCAGCGTATCGGGCAACAACTGAGCGAACTTATAATCAATGTAGTCTTCGGGAGAAGTACCGGTCAGCTTGATGATGTTCAAGTAGTCCTGGTTCAGAGCGGTCAGAATACGCTCGATCTGCAGAACCTTATCACTCATCGAACCCAAGGTTACCTCAAAGCGCAGCGTATAAACAACACCCTTTTCAAGATAAACCTGGTAGGAATCAACGGTACCGTCCAGATTTGCATCGTAACCTGCGGTCAGATTGGTAACCATCCACTCGGTGCCGTAGTCATAACGAAGCTCGGCAGCCTCAGCGAACGGAACACCGTTGTAATAACCGGCAGTGTTACCGTATTTATTTCTGTACGCTTCTGCGCTGGTAAGCTGATAGTTATCCAGTGCCGCATACTCGGTGTACAGCTGCATCGAACGGCAAACATACATACCGTCGAGGTAGCTCTGCTTGAAGCGGCTGTAGATCTCATACATACCCGCATCATCTACATGGAAGCGGTATTCTACCCACTGACCTGCAGTAGACCACTTCTCGGTACCGATCGTGTTCAGAACAACACGGGTGGTATCGCTGGGAGAGGTTGCGGGAGAGGTTCTGTCCTCGATCGGGTATACACCGTTGGAGGAGGTATGTGTGGTGTTTTCAGCCTCCAGCTTTACAATGCTGGTTCCGGGCTTCAAGCCAACCGACTGCTCGATCTCCTTGATGTAGCTGTCATAAGACTGCATCTCGGAATAAGGCACCAACGTAATGGAAGCAATCGCCATACGCTCGTTTACGCCTTCCATGGAGATCTCGATCTTGCCGTTCTCGGGCTCGATCACGAAACCGAAGTTATTTGCAAAGTAACCGCCACTGTCCTTGAGCGTGTAGGTCGTCCACTCGGGAGTCTGCACAGCGGTTGCTCTCAACTCGTTGTTTTCGGCATCGGTGATAAAGAAGCGCAGATTGTATCTCTCGATGAACGGATAGTTCGAAGGAGTGATCACATCGGGCTTTGCAAAGGTAAGCGTGGTCTGATCCTCCGAAACCGTGGGAGTCATACCCACCGACGCTGCCCAAGTAAGGATATCCGACAGATTGTCTTCCTTCTGCAGCTTATAGGTTGCAGTCAATCCGGACGTCGCATCGGGCTTCTTCGAAGACCAGATCTTTGCAAGCTTCAGAGAGCGGGCCTCTGCGAAAGGAGCCTTACCGTTGAGGTAGAACTCACGTTCGATCGCCGCCGACTTACCCTCTATCGGATAATATTCAATCTGAATATTGTACAAGCCCTTGGTCGTAATGCCGGCAGCAGCAAGATCAAGCGTCCACTCCGCGCCGCCTACGCCGGGCGTATGAAGAGCCAACTTACCGCCGAAATAATCAGCGTAAACCAGATCTTCCATCGTGTAGTCCAGATCTTCAGCGTCTACAACCGCCTGGGGATCCGTGAATACTCTCTGATCCTTCGCGATCGTCATGGTCCATTGACCGTCTTTCATAGTGATAACGTCGCCGGACAAGCTGGTGAAGGTCCAGTTGCTGGTCGCATCAAATTCTGCCTTTACAGCAGGGATAGATGAGTAATTGTGGAAGATCTCCCAGTTCTCATCCATGTAGCTTTGATACGAGATTGTGTTCAACTCGTCCGCATAGTCTTTGATCGACTTGTCCGTAGTGCCGTCAGCCTTTGTATCAGCCGATCCGATGATCGTGACACAGCCGAGCAACATTACAAAAGCCAATGCAAAACATGCGAGTCTTGTGAACTTTTGTTTTCTCATTTGCGTTTCCTCCTGCAAACTGATTCGGGGAAGCCCCGTTATTATGCACGCGCGCCCGCGAGGAGCAGGCATGCCGAGGGAGCGTGTTACCAAGCGCAAGAATCGGCACGAAAGGCATCGCAACGATCTTTTGCATCGGCAACAAGCAAGCCCACCTGCAAAAAGGCAGACTTCTTCCCTATTATGATAGAATAATCATACCACAAAAACTTCGTCCTGTCAAGCAAAATCTTCCCTTCCGAAAGGCGTCCGAGAGGCAAAAAACAGCAAAAATTCATCACTTGGACAAACAGAAGTTACAAAAGGTTTACAAATTCATTTGTTCTCAATTTGTTCATTTTTATCGGTTTTCCGAAATAGTAAATATTATTTACCGCAAAAACGGCTGTTTTAAGCCGAAACGGCTGTTTTTTGTTCAAGATTTTCGCAATTTTTCATTCTAAAAAAACGAATAATTCAAAAAGGTAAATTTTAATTACCCGTTTTCACGATTTCGCTCTCTATATTTCGCAAAAAAACAGGCTTCCGTATTTGTTTCTTTTGCACAAATTATGAACGTTTTTTTCTACACGTTCACGATTTCTCAAAATCTTCAAAAAATCAGCCTTTATCTCCTAAATTTTGTATTTTTTAGGATTTTCTCCTAAATTTTATCAGATTTAAACATAAAAACACAGGGAAAGCGCAAAGATAATTGCACTTTCCCCGTGTCAAATAATCATTATTTCAAGAAACCGTTTACGATCTGCTCTTCCGCTTCCTTTTCGGTAAGTCCCAGCGTCATCAGCTTGATCAGCTGCTCACCCGCGATCTTACCGATCGCCGCCTCGTGGATCAGCGCCGCATCTACGTGGTTTGCCTCGATCTGCGGAAGCGCCGTTACCTGTGCGTCATCCATGATGATGGCATCGCACTCGGTGTGTCCCGAGCAACGGTTGTTTCCGCGCACGCGCGACAAAAAGACCTGGCGGCTGTTATCCTTCGCAACCGAACGGGAAACAACATGTGCGCCGCAGCCCTCACCGTCCAGATCGACCGTGAAGTCGGTCTCGGCAAACTGCTCACCGTGTGTCATGATCTTCTCACGGATCACAAGAGTCGCACCGTCTGCCAATTTTGCGGTGGTGTTTCGCTTTGTGGAATCCACACCCTTGATCTGGGCGGTCTCCATTTCCATGTAGCTGTTTTCCTCTTGCACCACAACGGTAGTGGGATTCATCAGATTCTTGCCGTTTCCGTCGCCCTCTCCGTAGTGCTTTTCGATATACTTTACCTTCGCGTTTTTGCCAACGAAGAAGGAATGGATACCGCTATGCTCGCTTTCAGCGTCTCCGCTGTTGTGAATACCGCAGCCTGCAACGATGGTCACGTCGGAATCGGCACCGATGTGGAAATCGTTATACACCAATTCCTTCAGCCCCGATTGCGACAAAATCACGGGAATATGCAGACTCTCGTTTTTGGTTCCCGGCTTGATAAAAATATCAATACCCGGCTTGTCGGTCTTTTTTTCAATCGTAATATTTTCGGAGCTGTTTTTGCCGTGCAGGGCTCCGTTGATGCGCAAGGAATATGCGCCCTGCGGAACCTCGTGAATGTCGGCAACCTCCTCCAATAAATGCTTTTGGATGGCATCCATCACGCATTCACCTCCTTGGTAAAGCGGCAGCCTGCCTGTACGTTGAGAAGCTCGGGCAGGATGTCATTTTTGGGACCGTACGCCGAAACCTCGCCGCCTGCGATCACCACGATCTTGTCGGCGATATCCAGAATACGCTCCTGATGGGAAATGATCAGAATCGTTCCGCGTGTTCTTTCATACATTCCGCGGAAGACCTGGATCAGATTGTTGAAGCTCCAAAGGTCGATACCTGCCTCGGGTTCATCAAACACCGAAAGCTTGGTGCCGCGAGCATTGATCATTGCAATCTCAATACGCTTCAGCTCGCCACCCGACAGAGAACCGTCCATCTCGCGGTTGATATAATTCTTCGCGCAAAGTCCGACCTCCGAGAGATACGCACACGCCTCGGAAACCGAGATCTTCTTGCCTGCCGCCATCGAGATCAGATCCTTTACCGTGATTCCCTTGAAGCGCACAGGCTGTTGGAACGCAAAGCTGATACCGCGACGCGCACGGTCGGTGATTGACAGGTCGGTGATATCCTCTCCGTCCAGAAGGATCTGTCCCGAGGAAGGCTGATAGATCCCCGCGATCAGCTTGGCAAGCGTAGACTTTCCGCTTCCGTTGGGACCCGTGACCGCTACAAAGCGATCGGCTATTTTCAGGTTGACGTTTCGCAAGATCTCCTTGCCGTCATCGGTTTTATACGATACGTTTCTTAATTCTAACATAGCTCGTCCTCTGTTGATCATACATACTTTCTTTAGATTATTATTTTACATCATTTTTTATATAAATGCAAGTGGTTTGAAGAGAATCATACTGTGAACTTTTTATGAATTGACAATTCCTTTTATTTTGTTTTAATTTAGAATTAGAATTAGAATCATTTTAATATATTTTCAAAAAAAGAATTGCAAGAGGCTGTAAAAAGCTCTTGCAATTCAATGGTTTTATCAAAGTTCAGAACGTCTCGCGTTTTTCAATCATTTCCATCAGGCGATCCTCATCGATCACGGGAACTCCCAGTGACTGCGCTTTGGTCAGCTTGGATCCCGCCGCCTCGCCTGCCACTACAAAAGAAGTTTTTCCCGACACCGAGCCCGACACCTTTCCGCCCGCCGCTTTGATCTTTGCCGCGGCTTCATCGCGTGTCATCGTGGGCAGAGTCCCCGTCAAAACGAAGGTCAGGCCCTTGAAGAAATCCTCGGTAGGCTGTGCCACCGAAACGGTCAAAAGTCCTGCCTCCTTGAAGCGTTCGCACAGCTCGCGGTTCTGCGGATGCGAGAAGAAGTTGACCACACACTCCGCCGTGACCTGTCCGAAATCCTCGATCCCGCACAGCTCCTCCACCGTTGCGTTCTGCAAAGCATCCAGCGTTCCGTAGTGCGCCGCCAAAGCCGCTCCCGCGACCTCTCCGACGTTGCGAATGCCAAGCGCATATACCAATCGCTCCAGTCCCGCCGTTTTGGAACGCTCGATCGCGTCCACCAGATTTTGCGCCGATTTTTCACCCATACGCTCCAATTCAGCCAATTCCTCTACCCGCAGAGAATAAAGATCGGCAGTATCAGAGATGAGGTTATTTTTCAACAGCGCGTCTACGATCTGAGGCCCCAAGCCATCGATATTCATGGCGTTTTTGGAGGCAAAATGCTCGATACTGCGCGCCAGTTGCGCAGGGCACTTGCTGTTGGTACAGCGCGTTGCCGCGCCCTCGTCCGCATCGTAGAACACGGGCTCACCGCAGGAGGGACAAGCGGTCGGCATCGAAAAGATCTTCGCCGTTGAGCTTCTCAATTCGGGGTGCGATTTTACCACCTCGGGAATGATATCGCCCGCCTTTTGAACCGTAACGATATCTCCGATGCGGATATCCCGCTCACGGATAAACTCCAAATTATGCAGTGTTGCGCGGGAGACCGTTGTACCTGCCAGTCTGACGGGCGACAGCACCGCTGTGGGCGTCAGAACACCCGTTCTGCCCACGGCAACCGTAACGTCCTCCAGACGCGTCTGCTTTTGCTCGGGCGGGAATTTGTAAGCAACCGCCCATTTTGGCGTGTTGGTTCCCTCTCCCAGACGGCGGCGCGACGAAAGATCGTCGATTTTCACAACAACTCCGTCAATATCATAAGCCAGCAAATCGCGCATTTCTCCCAATTTTCGGATATGCCCGATCACTGCATCGGCACCGCTTACCAGAACCCGCTCTTCGGCACAGGGGAATCCCAAGCCCTGCAAACGGTCCAGCGTTTCGGTGTGAGAAAGAGGCGCGTGACCGTCAAGATACAGCTCCCCCTCTTGAAAATTGAAGACAAACAGGTCAAGCGAACGCTCTGCCGCAACCTTTGGATCCAGTTGTCTGAGCGAGCCTGCCGCAGCGTTTCGGGGATTCGCCAGAAGTGCCTGTCCCTCGGCTTCACGCTTGCGATTGAGCCGCTCAAAGACCGATCTTGGCATATAGACCTCGCCGCGCACGGTCAGGTTCAAGGGCTCGGGCAACTGCATCGGCAGTGAGAACACGGTGCGCAAATTCTGCGTTACATCCTCGCCCACCAAGCCGTCTCCGCGCGTTGCTCCCTGCACAAAAACGCCGTTTTCATAGCGCAAAGAGACCGACAGCCCGTCGATTTTCGGTTCCACCGACCATGCGGCATCAGGCAGCGTTTGCTCCACCCTCTCCAAAAATTCGGTCAACTCATCAAAAGAAAACACATCCGATAAAGAATTCATCTGCACCGTATGTGTCACCTTTTCAAATTTGTCCAAGGGCTTGCCGCCCACGCGCTGTGTCGGAGAAGAGGGATCAAAGCATTCGGGATGCTCTGCCTCAAGCCGCAACAGCTCGGCGTACATTTTGTCGTATTCATAATCCGAGATCTCGGGATCATCATCTACATAATAGCGCTTTGCATGGTACAAAAGCTTTTGACGCAACCGCTTGATCTGCTCGGAAATTTCGCTCATTTTCATTCCCCGTTTCTCACGCAAGCTCAAAAATGGAGATCTGCCTGCGCGCTCTTTTATTATTATACCAAAAAAGTGACGTCCTGTCAATCTTTTTTTCAAAAACCTTTCGCGGAGGTTCGTCAAATGTTACAAAATTGATGATGATGCGTAAAAATTCTTTGGATTATCTTTACAACTTCAAAAAGATATGATATACTGAAGTTGCAGAAGGTTATAATCCTTGTTGCAAAACCCGTGAAAGGAAGGATTCGTTATGAAGATCAACGTTATCGGAAGACAAATGAATGTGTATGAGGACATGAAGCTCCTGATCAACAAAAAGCTTGCCAAATTCGACAAATTCTTTTCCGGCGAGGGAGAGGCAACCGTCACTCTCTGCTGTAAACATAATCAAAAATTCATCGAGTTGACCATCTCTGCGGCGGGAACGCTGTTCCGCAGTGAGGTGGGGGCAGACAGCTTCCGCGATGCCCTGGACGATGCCGTTACCAATATCGAGCGTCAGATCCGCAAGAACAAAACTCGTCTGGCACGCCGCTTGCGCGAGGATGTGTTCATTCCGCCCGTAGTTGAGGATTTCGACGACACGCCCGATGAAGAGGAAACCATTATCCGCACGAAGACCTACCCCACCAAGCCCATGTCGCCCGAGGAAGCAATTCTGCAAATGAACCTCCTCGGTCACCAATTCTTTGTATTTGTTGATGACCAGACCGACGCGACCTGCGTGGTATACGCGCGGCGTGACGGTGCATACGGTCTGATCGTTCCGGAAGGAGAATAAGCAATGTGCCCCTTTGGGCACATTGCATCGATATTCGCCTGCGGCGATTGATATGCACTTTGCGCTCGATATGTCCTTACGGACTCGATACGTGCTTCGCACCAGAAATACACAGGCGAATATCATATCGAAACCGACCGCAAGGGCGGTTATATCGAATTTACCGAAGGTAAATATATCGAGCTGAGCGTAGCGAAGCATATCGACCAACAGAATCGCATCTGTATCCGCAAATACAGTGCTTACCAAAAAAGGACGAAGAATTTTAACAATTCTTCGTCCTTTTTTCTATCGGTAGATCCCGTATCCGATTCTCAACTCAATAAGAAATGATGCAAGCGTTGGTAATGCTCAGCGAAAGATTGAGATATGCACCGTTCCGAATCACCGTAAAGGTCACAACGTCACCTGCGCGCGCATTCAGCAAAAAGTCCGCAAGCTGGAAGTGGCGCGTAATCCCCTTCGTTTTACCGTTCAGAGTAACCGAAACCAGTTCATCGTTCACTTGCAGAACGCCGTTAGCGGCACCGTCCGCTTCTACAGCATCAACAACCACCTTTTCCACGATCGAGGTGCGTCCCGTTGCGTTATCGTAAACGGCGTGAGCACTCTGCGCCTTCACCGTAATCCCCAATACACATTTCTGCATGGTCAGAGTATCGGTATTGTAGCAATGATCGATAATATTATCGGCAACCCCCTTCATAATGTTGGCAGGAATCGCATATCCGATGCCCTCCACCGCTTCGTCCACCACCTTGGCGTGTACCAAGCCGATCAGCTCACCGCGGTCATTGAAGAGTCCGCCGCCACTGCTGCCCGAGTTGATGGAGGTGCTGATGCGAATCGAACGGAAGGTCAGGTTGGTCTTACCGTCGGCGGCAAGCTTCGACAGCTCTGCGGAATCCATGCTCACGATACCGTAGGAAGCTGCAATTCCCATCATATTGGAGTTTCCGATCGCAATCGCCGTGTCACCGGGACAAATGGTGTCCGAATCGGCAATCGTCAACTCCTCCATAGCCGAGGACTTCAGCAGCTCGCTGTTATCCACACGCAAAACCGCAATGTCGTAGTACATCGAGCCTCCCACATAAGTGGCGGGAATCAGCATCCCATCCAGCTCACTGCCGTACAGATAGACACCGATCTCATCGCTCACACCGGTTGCCGTGTTGTTATTTTTGTGATAAACAACGTGATAATTGGTAATGATAAATGCACTTCCCGTGGCTTTATCGGGACGGTAGATCACGCCCGAGCCCGTGGAGGTATATTGCTTCCAGCCCGTGGGGGAGCTTGCATTGGGAAGATACACCTTGGCATAGATGCTGACCGAATTTTTCAAGCCCTTCGTAACGGCGTGTGCAAGGTTGCTTTCGGCATCTTGACCGTCAGCACCGTCTTTGCCATCAGCACCGTCTTTGCCATCAGCACCGTCTTTGCCGTCGGCTCCGTCTTTACCGTCGGCTCCGTCTTTACCGTCGGCTCCGTCTTTACCGTCGGCTCCGTCTTTACCGTCAACACCGTCTTTGCCGTTGACTCCGTCTTGACCGTCAACGCCGTCCTTACCGTCGGCTCCGTCTTCACCGTCGGCTCCAACGACCACTCCCACGTTTTGCTCTGTACCGTCGGAATAGGTCAGAACCAGCTCTCCGTTCTCACTGATCTTGGCTGTTGCGATCTCCTTCGTTCCGCATCCGCTCAGCATCAGCATCACGCAAAGCAACAGACCGATCAAAGATAAAATATATCTCGGCTTCGTTTGTTTCATAAAAATTCCTCCGAAAATTTTTTACCTTTTTATTCTACCACATCTTTGCAAAAAAAGCAAGTATATTTTGTGTATCGATTCAAAATCAAAAACGAACCGCATCTTCACGGCGAAAATGCGGTTCGGTCAATCCATTAACCTTTATCGGATCAGAAGCTGACGTCCTGTGCAACCTTATAAAGACGCTTGAGCTCAGCAGTACGCTTATCGCGCAAAGCCTCCATCTCGGCAATCTCTTCGGCACTGAACTTCTCCAGATCTCCGTCCTTGAGCTTATTTTTATACATACGGTCGGCAATCAACGCAAAGGAAATATCAACGGCACGAATGTCACCGTCCAGCTCACACATTACCACATTGCTCTTGCCCTCCACCAGCAATTCAACGGCACGTACAGCCATTTCTGTTGCAGTGGTACGGTCGCGCACGGTAGGATCGCCGCCGCGTACAACGTGTGCCAAGCGTGCAAACTTGCTTTCCACGCCCGTTTCAGCCTCGATCTTCTTTGCAAGCGTTTCGCCGTATTTCGATCCGTCGGGATTGAACACGCCCTCGGATACGACAACGATCATGCTTCTCTTGCCGCCCGCGCGCAGCTTGCGGATCTTCTCGATCGCAGCCGCCTCATCGAACGGAACCTCGGGGATCGCTACTGCAACAGCACCCGTTGCGATAGCCGCATACAGGGCAACCTGTCCGCAATCACGTCCCATCACCTCAACCACATTCAGTCTTGCATGAGACTCACAGGTATCGCAAAGCTGGTCGATGAAACGGGTAGCCGTATTGATACAGGTATCCAAGCCGATGGTATAGTCGGTTGCGGTGATATCGTTATCGATGGTTCCGGGAAGACCGATCGAAGGAACGCCGTGAAGCGTCATATCGGTAGCACCGCGGAAGGTTCCGTCGCCTCCGATACAGATCAGAGCATCGATCTGATTCTTCTTGCAGGTCTCCACAGCGCGCATAATGCCCGCCTCTTCCTTAAATTCGGGGCAACGGCTGGAATACAGCATTGTGCCGCCCTTGCGAACGATATTATTAACGTGGTTGTGCGACAGAGGAGTCAGATCTCCCTGGATCAAGCCCGCGTAGCCGCCGTTTACACCAACGACCTCGATGCCCATGGAAATAGCCTTATTTACCACAGCCTTTATGCAAGCATTCATGCCGGGAGCGTCTCCGCCCGAAGTCAAAACACCGATTTTTCTGAAAACTGACATTTTATCAACCCTTCCTGCCTATATCTGCCACACGGCAGACCTCTTGATTTTATCTTTTAATATTGTACTACATTCTTTTCCAAAAATCAATAGCTATTTGAAATTTTTGTTAAAAAATAATCAATTCTGACGCATTATGTGCCTCCGTAAAGAAAAATCGGAAGTATCATTTCTCCATCACGGGTATCAAAAGCCGTCGAAACGCTCAAAGTATTCCCCTTACGGGATTCCAAATTTGCCTATTTTCAAAAAAAAGAAAAAAAGGAAAAGTTTTTTTCAAAAAGGACTTGCAATTTTCTTTTTGTTGTGATAGAATATACGGGTATATGGATGAAAAATGTGCGCACCCTCTCAGGCGCCACTTTTCAAGTATCATTTTCTTAAAATCTTAAGGGAGGTGAACACACATGCCGAATATCAAGTCTGCAAAGAAGAGAGTTAAGACCATCGAGGCAAAAACTCTGCAAAACAAAATGCACCGTACTGCTCTGAAGACCGAGCTGAAGAAGTATGATGCAGCTCTGGCTTCCGGCGAAAAGGCAGTTGCAGAAGCAGCTTACAAGTCCGCTGTGAAGAAGGTTGACCAGGCAGCAGCTTACGGAATCATCCATAAGAATGCCGCAGCTCACAAAAAGAGCCAGCTTACCAAGAAGCTCAACGAAATGAACTGATTCCCGCCTTTTTCGGATTAACCCACCGCAAAAGGTTTTGAAAGATACGCAGGAACTAACATCCTGCGTATTTTTCTTTTTTTCGGCGGATTCATTGACACAGGACAAAAAAAGTGTTATAATACTGATGCAAAACAAAGGAAGGGAGAACGCCGTGGAACAAAGCTTAGAACAGATCGTTGCCGCGAATCTTGCCGAGCTGCGCCGCACCAAGCAATGGACGCAGGCAGACCTTGCGGAAAAAATCAATTACTCGGATAAATCGGTTTCCAAGTGGGAACGCGGCGAAGGGTTGCCCGACCTGAAGGTACTCAAGCAGCTTACCGATCTGTACGGTGTCAGCTTGGACTCCTTGGTCACCCCCGGCGGAGCTGCCAATGAAATTTTGCAAAGAAAGCCGAAAAAAAGCATTGCACCGCGCGTGATCATGGAGCTGCTTGCCGTTTCGGTGGTGTTTCTGATTGCCACTGTTGTTTACGTTGCTCTTTCAAAGCACAATCCGTGGATCTGCTTTGTGTGGGCGGTTCCCGTTGCGGTTGGAGCGATCACGCTTTTCAATATTCACTGGAAATTCCGCGTATGCGCCATCGTGTTCGGCTCGCTCTTCGTGTGGACACTGTTGGCTGCAGTTTATCTGCACCTGTTGCCGCACAATCTTTGGATGATCTTCCTCGTTGGCGTTCCAACACAGGCCGCGATCATCCTCGGCGCACAGTTGCGTGTTAAAAAATCCAACAGAAAGGATGCCGCAAACGATGAACAACAATCACTTGGAGAATAACATTCCCGATCAAAACCTGCAGGTTCCCGCCTCGATCGGCGACATAGACATCACCATGTATTCGGTACGCCAAAAACCGTTTTCGATCTACGGACTCTACCGTCCCACCGAAGAACCAGAATTCAAGCGTCTACCCGATGAGATAACGAAACCCGTCAGCGAAAATCTGTTTTCTTTGGGACGCGCAACCGCGGGAGGACGCGTGCGCTTCTGCACCGATTCGCCCTGTGTCGCCATCCGCGCTGTATACGACAAGGTTGGAAGACTTCCGCACATGCCCTTGACGGGAAGCGCAGGCTTCGACCTTTACATCGACGATCCCGCAACGGGTACGTCGCGTTACCGCAAAACCTTCGTTCCCCCCATTACCATAGAGGACAGCTACGAATCCATCGTCAACCTCAATGGCAAAAAGCTTCGTTATTTCACGATCCATTTCCCGACCTACAGCAACGTACGCGATCTGTGGGTAGGCGTTGCCCCCGATGCAACGCTTGGCGAGGGTATCCCCTACCGCAGCATGGATCCCATCGTTTACTACGGAAGCTCGATCACACAGGGCGGATGCTCGTCCCGTCCCGGCAACTGCTACCAGAATATCATTTCCCAACGCACGAACATCGACCACATCAATCTCGGCTTTTCGGGGAACGGTAAGGCGGAGGAAAGCGTGGCACGTTATATGGCAACACTCCCCATGAGTGCATTCGTTTCCGATTACGATCACAATGCTCCCAACCCGGAGCATCTGCGCAACACGCACCGCCGACTGTATGAGATCATTCGTGAAAAGCACCCCGATATCCCCTACATTATGATCTCCAAGCCCGATTTTGCCACCGACGGCACTTATGAAAAAAATATAGAACGCCGACAGATCATCACCGAAACCTACCATTATGCACGCGCACAGGGAGATACCAACGCCTACTACATCGACGGCTCTTCCTTCTTCCGCGGTCCCTTTGCCCATATGGCAACGGTGGACGGCTGTCATCCCAACGACATCGGATTTGCTCTGATGGCAGATGGAATCGAGAGCGAATTGAGATACGCATTGACACAACATAATATTTAATTACAAAAGAACACGGATGAATTTCTTCACCCGTGTTCTCTTTTATCCTCGGACAGATCAGCCCAAGGAATTCAGATATTCCTCCAAAGATAAGCCCGAAAAATGAATATCGGTAGCCGCTTCTCTGCCAACAAAACGATAGTGCCACGGCTCGTATGAATAACCCGTAACCGCAACCTTATCCTTGGGATAGCGCAAAATAAATCCGAACTTATAGGCATTTTCCTGCAGCCACTCAAATGCCTTGGTGTTCTCAAAGCTCAGATCCAAACGGTCACCGTATTCCTCGGTCACAAAATCAACGCAAAGCCCCGTTTGATGCTCGCTGGTACCGGGTGCCGCCGAATAACTCAGCACCACCTGCACGGCATCGTCATAGCTTAACGCGTTTTTTCCAAGCGAAGTATAGTGATTATAGATATACTCATCGCCGAAAAATGCACGGGCATCGGTTGTGATCGTTGACATTTCAATAGTTTTGTATTTTTCAAACAGACTGTTCTGATATGAATAAGAACGGTAGGCACTGGTAACCCCAATATCGGGCACGCCATCTGCCGCCATCTCATTTATCATTGCCGCCAAAGCCTGCAACGCGGTGCGGTCAAGCTGTAAGCCGTTGCCGCGATCACCCGAAGTCAGGAGTTGATCTTCGATAACCGTCAAGCCTGCAGGAACGTAATCGCTCCCCAGCGCCGACACCTTATTTGCCAGAATCAGATAGGCGGGGCTGAGATCGGTGGTCAAAAGCGATTCATTCACCGCTGTGGAATAAACGTAAACAGTATTTTGGTACACATGCAGATCCTCGTTGATCTCAACATCGTCCCCGTTGCTCGGGTCCTCCGTCGGCACTTCCTCGGGTTCAATACACCCCGAAAGACCAAGCAACAACGCCAATGTCATTGCCAGTAGCGAATAAAACTTTTTTTTCATATCAAGGTCTCGTTTCTATCATGATAAAATAGGGCGACGTGGGAGAATTGAGAATATTCACACGAGTCGCGCAAACCTTGTAGCGGCTGATACCCGACAGGTACTCACAAATCATTTTGCCCTCGGCATCGCCCTCCTCATGTCCCGGATAAACGGCGATATTCAGAATCGCATCCTTATCAAGCAGATCAATTGCCGCTTCAATCGCGGGCATCGTCGTCTCTCTCAAGGTCGTGATCGACTTGTCCCCTCCGGGAAGCCAGCCGAGATTGAACATGCCTGCCTTGATCGGCTCCTTGACGTAGTTTTTCACGTTATGATGCGAATCATGTATCAAGGTGTAGTTGTTCGGGCAATTCACCTCGGCAAGACGCTTTGCGGTTGATTTCACCGCCTGCGCCTGAATATCGAAAGCGTATACCTTGCCGCTCTCTCCGACAGTACGCGACAAAAACTCGGTGTCGTAGCCGTTTCCCATCGTGAAATCCACGGCGGTGTCGCCCTCTTTCAAGTGCTTCAAAATAAAAAATTTATGCAGATCCAAAAGGTCAATCATGATCGTTTCCTCAATTATTTGTTGTGCAGATCCGCGCGCAGGAATTTGATCGCGCGCTCAACGGCATCCTTGGAGTTGTTCCAAGGCTCTTTTTCGTAACGGTAATCGAACTTTTTGCAGAACCAGCTCACGTCCTCACGCAATTCGTCCATGTATTTTTCCACCACTGCCGAGCATTGCTTTGCAAATTCGGGCTGCAAGCGTTTTCCCAGACGGCGTTGACCGTAGGAGAGCAGCTTGCGGTAGTGCGGCAGGCAAAAATAGGGCTGTGCCTTAAGCTTGGGGGCAAACTCCTCGTCGGTCTGCCAGAGATAGACCGCAGTGTCTACCATATTCTCGAAATTCCGCGAAATGCGCTCGCAAACATAGCAGGTCGATTCCAATTCCCCGATGCGCTTGATCGGCTTGTTTCCCTGACCGCCTCCAAGTCCGCCGTCACGGATCTCCTTGCGCAATTCGTCCAAATGGCTCTCCAGCGTCAACGCCATGCCAAGACGGTTCTTTCGAACGAACATCATATCGTAATGCTGGCGGCAAAAGCCTGTTTTATTGGTGCGGATCCGAATATCGGGCTCCATCATCGAGGCTCCCAGGATCAGATCCAGCTCGTCCTCCTCCAGTTTGCGGTGAAGCGCGCACAAAGCACAGCCGCAGGCAGGATCTGCCGCGCTTGCCTCAAAGGCTTCGTTGACCGGTATGGTAAAATTCATATCCATAGCAAAATACTTCCCTTTTCCATTGCTTTTTTGAAAAAAATCGTGTATAATAAGTATATCATAAAACCATTGCCCTTTCAAGGGGCTTTTTTGTAAATTTCAAGTAAACGGAGGAAGGCTCTCCATGGCATACTCTTACGCATTTTTTGATCTTGACGGAACGCTGACCGATTCCTCGGCGGGAATTCTCAATTCGGTGCAGTACGCCCTGCAAAAGCTGGGGATCGAAAGTCCGCCCCGCAAACTGCTGACGGGCTTTATCGGGCCGCCCCTTGCCCGCAGCTTTTCGCAGTATTTTCAAATGAATCAGCAAGAGGCGCAGCACGCTGTGGATACCTACCGCGAATACTACGCCAAAAAGGGAATGCTGGAATGTACCGTATACGAGGGAATTCGGGAGCTTTTGGAGGAGCTGAACCGCCGCGGTGTAAGCTGTGTGCTTGCCACCTGCAAGCCGCATTATTTTGCAAAGCGAATTCTTGTACACTACGGTCTGGACAGTCTTTTTTCATTCGTCTCGGGGCCCGAGATCAACGGAACACGCGGGGAAAAGCACGAGGTGATCTCCCACGCAATGGAGCACCTTGACATTCAGGATCCCTCACGCATTTTGATGATCGGAGACCGCGACAACGACGTGTTGGGTGCTAAAAAGCACGGTATCGACTGCGTTGGTGTGCTGTGGGGCTTTGGATCGGCGGAGGAGCTGACCGAAGCGGGTGCAAAGGCGCTTTGTCCCACACCACGTGATCTGCTGGAGTTCTTTCCTTGATGTGAATACACACAAAACGGCGAGTTGCTTGCACAACCCGCCGTTTTTATATAGCGTTTACCGATTACATTCCCAAAACAGCCGCACCGATGATACCCGCATTGTTACGCAACTGTGCGATACGGATGTCGGTCTCCGGTGCCAAGTTGCCTTCAAAGCAAGCCTTTCTGACAAGGGGAACAACCAGATCAAGAAGATACTGTCCCTCATTGGAGATACCTCCACCGATCGAAAGAACCTCGGGACGGAAAATGGTGATAACGCTGGAAAGTCCGCTGGCAAGATACCGGATGTACTCGTCTACAACCTCTTTTGCAGCCTCGTCGCCTGCTCTCATACCGTCAAACGCGATGCGTCCATTGACCTTGCCCTTTTGTGCAACCAAATCGGTCATAACCGTTTTACGGCCCGTGGCTTCGCACTCGGCAAGCTTCTCTTTGGTCATATTGATCAAGCCTGTTGCAGAGGAATAAGCCTCCCAGCAACCGTTTCTTCCGCAAGTACAGGGGCGTCCGTCAACCGACAGAACGAAATGTCCCATTTCAGCACCCGCATTGTTAAAGCCGCTGTGGATCTTTCCGTTCTCCACAACACCGCCGCCAACGCCCGTGCCGAGTGTGATCATGATCGAGCTTTTAGAGCCCTTGGCGGCACCTGCGATCGCCTCGCCCCAAGCGGCAGCGTTCGCATCGTTCTCGATATACAAATTCTTTACGCTCAGCATATCGCGCAAATACGGAAGCAGAGGAAAGTTGGAAAAATTCAAGTTTGCGGCACGCAAAACAATGCCTGCCTCGCTGTCGATGGTACCGGGAGACGCAAGTCCTACGGAAACGATATCGTCTTCGGTCAGTCCTGCATCGGCAATCACCTTTTTACATACGGAAGCAATATCCTTTACGATCTCGATTCCGGGACGGTTTGCCTGTGTGGGTACGCTCCCCTGCGCAACGATCTCAAAATTTTCATTTACAACCCCTGCGGCAATATTTGTTCCGCCCAGGTCTACTCCAATACGGTAAGTCATAGCAAAATCCTTTCTCCGTGGAAAAAATTACTACCCCTATTATACTGGATTTTGTCGGTTCCGTCAAGTGGTTTGACTCTTTTTGAGCAATTTTTCAAAAAATTTCCTTTATTTTCGGGATATTCGGAGGATCAGAATTCGTAATTCGGCTTAACGGGGCTGCCCGTTTTGCTCGACTCAACGATCGCAAAGCAGACCGATACCGTTTTTGCCCCCTCGCGTGCGCTCATTTGCACAGGTGTGTCGTTCAGAATATGCTCGGCAAACACATCGAATTCGCCCACCACGTTGTGATTATTCACCTCGATCGGGATGATCTCGGGCTCCTTGTTCACGGCAATTCCGTCCTCGCTCAGAGTCCAAAGCTGCATGGTGTCGGACTTGTTATCGCAAAGAATGGTTCCCTTGGTTCCCCAGATCTGCGTACGCATTGTATAGGGACGCTTGCAGCCCGTGGATACGAACACCTTTCCGATCGCGCCGCACGGGAACTTCAGTGCCGCGATCGTGGCATCGTCATAAGCCACCTGGGGCAACAGCTTGTGGCTTCCGTAAGCAAAGACCTCCTCGGGATCCCCCACCAGCCAACGAAGCAGATCAACCGCATGGCAACCGCCGCCAACCACGCCGTGACGGTTGGGATCGGCTCTCCACTCATGCAGGATCTTTGCATAATCGTGTGCATATTCGGACTCGGCAAAGCAGATATCACCGATCATGCCCGCATCGATCAGTTCCTTTGCTTTCACAAAAGCAGGAGTGAAGCGGCAGATCTGTCCCACCATAAATTTGGTCTGTGCCGCATCAGCCGCACGGACGATCGCATCCAGATCCTCACGCACGATCGCCAACGGCTTTTCGCACATAACGTGCTTACCTGCTGCCAGAAACGCCTCGCTCATCTCTCGGTGAAGCTGATCGGGCGTGATGATCAGCACGGCGTTCATATTGTCCAGCTTCAGCAATTCCTTCCAATCGGTAAAGCACTTTTCATCGGCAATACCGTGTTTCTCCTGTTCTTCCTTCAAAAGTGCCGTATCAACGTCGCAAATCGCCGCAACCTCGATTCCCTTTTCCACAAGTCCCTTCAAGTGATAGCTTCCCATGCGCAAACCGATCACACCAACCGAAAGTTTGATACTCATTTTTTATTCTCCTTTTGCAAATATACGGTGCTTGACAAAACCGCCCGCACCTTGTATAATAATCTTAGCGCCGACGGGCAAAAAAATCTATACAAAATCCTACACTTTTTTAGCAAAATACAGCACGGAAGGAGAAATGCACAGATGGCAAACACGCGAAGCTATCACCTCAATCCAATCGAAAACAGGCACACGTTTGATATTTCCGCCTTTGTTTGCGCCTACGATTTTGCGTCCAAGCCTCCGTTCGTGCCGTGTTGGGAGCAATACGATTTTTCACAGATCTTTCTGGTACTGGAAGGAAGCGGAACCTACACCACACAAGAAAACAGCTTTCCCCTCTCCCCCGGTATGATGTTTTACCGACCTGCGGGACAGCGCTCGATCTACGAGTGGGACACCGAAAAGGTCAAGTTTGGTATCATCAGCTTTGTTTGCTCCTCCCCTGCAATGAGCGTCTTTGAAAAAGCCCCCGTTTTTCTGCAGGAATCGGAGCGCTCCACCCTTTTGGACGTGATCAAAGCAGGCGTGCATATCTGCGAGCCGTTGAGAAATGACCAACCGTTCGTTGGAATGCAGTACAAGCCGGGCACACCCGATGCCGTGTTGGATTTTATCCGCGCATCCTTGGAACGCTTTTTCGCCATGCTCTATTGCCGCATAATGGGGTTTGATCTGTTGCGTGAACAAACCGAGAAATCCAATTCTCACCGTGACAGCACACACTTGGTCGAGAACGTCAAGCAATATCTTGCTGAGCATCTTTCATCACAGCCCTCGGTAAAGGAGATCTGTGCCGTCTTTGGAATCAGTCAGACCGCACTGATGAAGAAATTCCGCGCACAGACCGACAAGGGCCTGATGGAATATTTCAACGATCTGAAGATCCGCGAAGCCAAACGGTTGATCCGCACCACCCCGAAAAGCTTTACCGAGATCGCCGACGCGCTCGGATTTTCATCGGTCAACTATTTTTCCAAGGTGTTCAAGCAAAAAACGGGACTGACTCCAACCGAATTCAGCCGCTATGTTTCCAAGCATGGGTAATATTTTAATAAATATCCCCCCGTATAACGGGGGTATTTCAGTTTCGGGCATAGCCCTAATACTACTGGCGGCGCACAAGTGCGCTTTTTATTGGCCTGTCAGCCATGCAATCGTTACTTGCCACCCGTAAACGGGTTCCACTGTGAGCCTCCCTTGTGTAAAGGGAGGT